>JACVIX010000001.1 GCA_015711725.1 Candidatus Geothermincola primus
CAAGTACCAGGTTTAACATTGGCTCCCCAGCTCGCTATTCCCACCATGCTAAAGGAATTGCCGAAAAAACCTATTGCTTGCTCTATTAAAAGCAACTCTTAAAAATGAAAATTCCCATTATAAACTTGATTTAAACTTATATAAGAAATATAAGAAATAGCGGGGTTGGGGATTCGCTCAGCTTGCTTTTACGACCTAAGGATGCTCATAAGAAGTTCGATTTCTCTTCATGCTATTTTCTTTTTTAAACGGTATGAAAAGGGTTATTGGGCCGGATCTTCCATTTGAATCCGGGGTGACAAAAATTCCCATCATGAATAAACAGCGGTGATATGCCAAGAGCAGAGCGCTTATTCCTTCCATCCTATCTCGCGCTTTGGCCGATGGCGCTCAGTTAAGCTCTTGCTAGCTTCTTTCCCAACCTCTCCAGTTTTGCCACATCTTTCTCTTTAGCGTCCGGTCCCTTCCAGAGACTTAGGGGGGCTCCCGCCTTGACCGCTATACCAGGCAGAACTTTCGCGCCCTTTTTCTTGAGGAGCCTGCGTAGTTTTCTTACCGTGCGTTTGCCCCTAAATCCGGCATAGGCGGAAAAACATGTAGCCTTCTTACCCTTCAGTTCCTTCTTGTCCAATCCTTTCAAGAATTTTTTTACTTTACGCGAGGGCTTACCGTTGCGAGTGGGAGAACCCACGGCGAAATATCGGCAATCTTTCAATTCCTCCCTGTTTACTTCCCCAATAGACTTGATAGAGGCTCTTATCCCTTTTGACTGGAGCCCTCTCGCCAAGTCCTCAGCGGCTTGCTTGGTGTGGCCAGTTTTGGTGTGATAGACGATTAAGGCCAACTTCTTCTTCCCCAACATCTTTCCCCCTTCCGTTTATGGATTGATCAATCTCTTGAAGATTCCTCAACAAGCATTGCTTTTTAAGGTCCATTCATAGGATTACGAAGCTATAGGATCAAGTTCAATTTTTATATATCCGCTACCCGAAGATTCGAACCCGAAGATATATTCCTGCTCTTTGAATGCCTCGAAGAGGCCCCATATCCTTCCCGCCACGATATGATCTAAGTAGGGATTGTCCACATGTATAAAGAAGGCGCCCCCCTCTTTTTTTAATTGAGAGGGTCTACCCCAGCTGCGCAATGGAAACTTGTTCAATTCCGCATCCAGGCTGGTATTTTCCTTTACCTTGGTGTACAGGTTCTTGGCGAAGGCGCGTTCCGAGGACAGGATGATTCTTTCTATATCCTCCCCAAGCTCATCCACCAGCAACTTGACCACAGCGAAAAGTCCATTGGTGTTATGAAAGAAAGTACGATTTCCAGTTAGCTTTTCGATGATTATAGCATTCTCCATATCCCAGGAAAGGAGGCGAGACAACTCCAGGGGGGCGCCGCACTCCCCACATAATTGATACCACAGATCGCCTTCCTCCTTGCTAGGTATTCCTTTTTCCACCTCCGCCTCTATCCTCTGTTCCAATTCTGGTTCCCCCTCACCCCGTTTAAGCGTCAAGGTCAACTTGCTCTCATCCCCTTTCCACTCGGGAACGACCCTGCAGCCTTCGATGGATTCGAAGACGCCCGATGCGTCGCCCGCGAACATGGGAACATAATAAGCGTTCTTCGCTGAGATGGTGATGGTCTCTCCTTCTTGATAGTTGAGAATTTCTATCGCCCCCAGCCCCCATACCTTACAAAGATTGAAAACTATCTCGTAGATATTTATGGCGGGCGGTAAAGATCCTCCAGTTTCCTTGAAATGCTCAAGCATGGATGATATGAAACGTAATGCGTCTTTGCGTTTTCCCTCGATAATCAAGCGGGATATATCTAATCCGGTTTGTCTGGCAATGGAGTCGAAGAGATATTTTAACTCGTCCAGGTCGTAGATAGTCCCGCGCAGGTGGGGTGGGTATTTCCCCACGATAACGCCGTTAGGTTGCCAGACATTGGTTCTTCCAATATTGGTTGGCATGCCGCATTTGGAACAGATGCCCTTCAATTCCCTCTCCTCCAGTTTAGTACGCCGCTCCCTTTCAACTTAAAAATATCTTGGGGCAAGAAGCCACTAAAACATTAAGTCTATTTTGAAAGTAGAATATATCTCCCTCCTGATATGCGTAATTGCTTTGTAATTATTTATTTCACCCATTTAAACCATTTAAACGTATTTAAAATCTCAACGTGATTACATAATGTATCCTTTTCGATTTAGTCCGTTCGGAAGCGCTAATGGTTAGACGTGTATGGCAGAGATTGTCTTAAGCTGGAGGCGTTATTCTCGATTGTTGAAAAAAACCGATCCTAAGTTGGAAAACCTGGAGTGAAGCGACCGCCAATAATTGTCGATACAAACATAGGATGGCAAATAAATCGTGAAAAGAGGAATAGGCAAAATTCACAACGTATATTTATTAGAAAGATTACGAAAACATCCGGTAATCCAGGGAGGAAGGCCTATGCTCCAAGTAAAAAATGGAAATTTTTTCAAATATTCAATTGCGATAATAGCGTTGGTAGCGCTATCATTCTTTCTTTCTCCGCCTGTTGCCATCTTTCCGTCGCCAGCAAGTCCCACGGGCTCATTGGCTCCCGAAGGGCTGCAGACGATCAAGCGTCCTCAAGACGCCGGCAAGAGGATCGCTTTGACCTGGAAGGCGGATCCCCAGACCTTCGGATATCGGGTATATAGATCTGAAAATGAGGAAGGACCCTATGAGGCTATTGGAGGTAAGGCTGGAAACTCCATGCAAGACCTGCCCATTTTTTTAGATGAGAACGTAGAGGGCGGGAAGACATATTATTATCGGGTAGCGGTGGTTGATGAGGAATGGAATGAAGGACCCTTATGCGATCCTATCTCCGCTGAGCTGGACACGTCGGTGGTGGTTGCGGCAGGACCGAAAAGCATGACCATCTCCCTGCCCGAGCAGCGCATATACTTCTACGAAGGGGGACAGCTGATAAATATTTTGCGCTGTTCCACCGGGCTCTACAACGCCACTCCCACTGGCTATTTCCGCATCCTTAACCATCTGGGAACCCACGGAGGGGTGGGGGGAGCGGTATGCGATTATTGGATGAGTTTTACCCCGAAACATGGGATACATGCCTGGCCAAAGACTTCCAAAGGTTATGAGCAGGGGCTGGGGGCTCCCGCGTCTCATGGTTGTGTTCGTCTGCATCCTCTGGAGGCTTACTGGCCTTATTATTGGGCTCCCGATGGCACCCCTTTGACCATTATAGGATACCGGATTTCTAATTATGTGATCTCGGGATGTCACGATTCCATTGGTTCTTCGACGTTATCCCAGGACTGGTATTTCGCTGAGGGATTCACGGTGGGCGCTTTCGAGACCTATATTCTTATGAATAATCCCGGCGATTCAAGCGTTCATGCTGACGTCAATTTTTTCTTAGAAGGAGGCGGGATAGTAACTCAGGGAGTCTGGATAGGTCCCCATTCCCGTTACACCCTGACGGTTGATGCTATTCCTCAGTTGGCGTGGAACGCCTTCTCCACCCATATTCATGCAGACGCCCCCATAGTGGCGGAAAGAGCTATGTATTTCGTCTACGGCGATAAGTCGGATGGAAGCTCCACTATCGGCTCTCCTACTCTTTCTCAGGACTGGTTCTTCGCGGAGGGATACACAGGAGGGGAGTTCGATACCTTTCTCACCCTGGCTAATCCTGGGGATACCGGCACAGATGTAACGGTGACCTTCATGTTAGAAAGTGGCCAGATCGTAACTTACAATTGCTGGATCGCTCCTTTTTCCCGTTATACCATCGGAGTGGATGGCATACCCGGAATGGCAAACGCGGCGTTTGCCACCCAGTTGCATGCTGAGGACGCCCCCATCGTGGCGGAAAGATCTGTATATTTTCGCAAACTCTATATAAAAGGGGGGCATACTTCGTTAGGCTCAACCACGCTCTCCGACTGGTGGTTTTTCGCCGAAGGATGTACAAGGCCTTTCTTCCAGAGCTACCTAGTTTTAGGCAATCCGGACAACAATTCGGCAGCCGTTGACGTGGTATTTTATCTGCAGGAAACGTGTTTGATGTACAGTTACACCATAAATCCTCACTCCCGGCTTACCCTGGACGTTAACTGGTTGCCCTATCTTTATGGTAGGGATATAGCTTTCGCCATCCATGCCAACCGCCCTATCGTTGCCGAGCGTGCCGTCTATTATGACCTGGATAGTCATCGGGGCGGATCGGCATCCATCGGCTCGACTATCTCTTCAAATACCTGGTATTTCGCCGAAGGATACACGGGAGATGCTTTTGATGCCTATCTCTGCATCGCCAATACCGATGTGGTCGTTGCCAATGTCCAGGTGAGGTTTCAGAGAAGCGACGGCGCTGTTTTCGACTATTTTTACCAGATCATTCCTCAAAGAAGATTCACCATAGGGATTGATGGCCTCCCAGGTTTGGGTTCCGCCAGCTTCTCCATGACAGTGATATCAGACGTGCCCATAGTGGCAGAAAGGGAGATGTATTTCGTGATGACTCGATGAATATGGTGGTGGGACTAAATCAGGTTCCACCAACCCTGGCCGAATTTTCCTTCACGTGATATCGGTTCAAGGCTTCTTCGTACAACGCCAGATATTCCCGGGCCATCCTTTCAGGACTGAATCTCTCCAGGGCCACTCTCCTGCACACTTCCGGATCTATCTCGTCGATTCTCTCCAGATACTGGGGTATCTCTTCCAGGGTGTCCGCAAGAAAACCGGTTACGCCGTGCTCTATCACTTCCGGCGCCGCGCCGAAGCGTGTGGTTATCACCGGGGTTCCGCAAGCGAGAGATTCCGCCATCACTAGGCCGAAAGGCTCTTCCCACTGAATGGGGAAGAGGAACGCTCTGGCGCGGGAAAAAAGTTCCAGTTTCCTCTTTTGGCTTACCTCCCCCAGATACACGATGTCTTTGCCATCGAGATATGGTGTGAGCACTTCATGAAAGTATCGTTCGTCTCTTCCCGGGTCGATTTTTCCCGCGATTAATAATCGGTACCCCTTTTCTTTGGCGATACGAGCGGCGTGATGCGTCCCTTTGTCGGCGCATATCCGGCTGACGTATACTAGGTAATCTTCCTTCTCATCGCTGGGTAGGTATTCCTGAATATCGATAGCATTGTGTACAACTCCCAGATAATTTAAATGGGGACAGCGGGTCATCTGATAATGGCTAATAGTAACGTAAAAGGCGTCTTGAGAGAATGCGTTGTAGAAAAGCTTTGCCTCGGGGGTGAGGGGGCCGTGAAGGGTGTGAACCAGTGGGATATCCAGGAGTGATGCGAAGGCGACTCCGATATATCCTGAATGGTCATGTACCAAGTCAAAATTGCCATCCTCCTTTATATAACGGAAGGATTTACCCACGTGGTACGCGTCATATAAAGTCTCACCTATCTTCTTTTCCGGTGCCTCCTGAAAAAAGATCACCTGTTCCGCTCGGGTGTTGGATGGTCCGCTAGCGAAGAGAGTTACCTGGTTTCCCAGGTTGACGAGCTCATCCACCAGGAGTTTGAGCATCCTTTCTATTCCACCATAACCCTGAGGAGGAACAGGTATCCACACCGGTGCGATCATTGCTATTCTCATCGTAAGCAGTCAACCTCCTCACATGAAAATATGGAAATGGTTATTTCTATCATCTAAACACCGAATGCAGAAAATAGTTACATTTTGTAAATTGTATGAGTGAATTTTAATGTATATAGTTAATTACGTAATCTGGTGTTCCGGAGAAATTATTTAATAAGATTCAATAAACATTATATATCTATAAGAGGTAGTGTTCAAATATTTTGTTCCATCGGAATCTTTAATCGTTTATCGAGGGCTTAAGTTAACTTTGAAAAACAAGAACAGGGATATATCGTCTAAGCCTAGGGAAATTTACCATAAATTCGTGGGGAAATACGTCTTATCCTTGCCATGACATGTAGGTAGAATTGGAATAAAGACAAAAGGGTCTTAATCCGAGGATGTCTATACCGATGATTCATGAAGAAGTGAAAAAGTATGGCGTTTGAATGGAGTAAGCTATATGGGAAACTGTGTTGCTGATTTTCCCCTGATTAGAAGACATGCATACAAAGTAATAATATTTGATTGGGATGGGACCGCGGTGAAAGACAGGGCTTCTGACGCGTCAGAGATAATCTCCGTCCTAGAAGAGCTGCTTAAACTAGAGACTTACATCGTGGTTATAACTGGAACCAATCTAAATAACATTGACCGTCAGTTCTCCTCTAAGATCAACGGCCCCCATAAAAGGAACCTATTTATCTGTGCCAATAGGGGCTCGGAGGTCTTTGGCTTCGACCAGTATTCCAAGCCGGTGATCCATTTTAGAAGGGAAGCAGAAGAGGAAGAGAATGAGCTGTTGGACAAGGTGGCGGAGGCAGTGAAGAAGGATATCGAGGACAGGTCAAATGTCTCCATCGATATTGTCTACCAGCGCCTGAATCGCAGGAAGATCGACCTGATACCGGAATGGGAAGATCCCCCTAAATCAAGAATAGGCGAGCTGATTCAGGCTACGGAGGAGCGTTTGAAGCGAGGTGGACTGGAAGGGGGCATCAGGGAAGCATTTACGCTGGCAGAGCGTTACGCCAGGGAGTTTGGTTTGAAAGACGCGCGAATCACCAGCGATGTAAAACACGTGGAGGTGGGGCTTACTGATAAATCCGATTCCATGAGATGGATTTTGCATGAACTAGTCGCTAGATCCAACACGCCCTACTCCGATGTGCTGGTGATAGGCGACGAGTTTGGACCCGTGGCGGGGTTCGAAGGGAGCGATTTCCGCATGGTGGTTTCGGAGGCTCCCGGAATTACCTATCTTTCAGTGGGAAAAGAACCCAATGGGGTTCCCCCGCAGGTTCTCCATCTAGGAGGCGGTCCATCCTGCTTTATCCAGTTGATGAGGGAACAGGTGGCATTGCTGAGGAAAATGAATCCATCTGAGGATGACACGCTCACCTTAGTAGAGGTGGGCTATAACCCAGTCCGTGAAAGAGAAATCGAATCCTATTTCACGGTGGGGAATGGTTATTTAGGAACCCGGGGCTCTTTACCGGAGCAGGAAAAAGCCTCTACACCGGCCACTTTGGTGGCGGGGGTTTACGATCGCGTAAGCCCCAATGCCATCGAGGAATTAGTTGTTTTCCCAGATTGGCTTTACACCCGTATTTATGTGGACGGCGAAATGTTGGAATTGAAACGGAGAAATATCGTGGAACATCGCAGGGTCCTGGACATGAGCAAGGGGGTAGTCTATCGTGAGTGGCTCCATGAGGATATAACCGACCGCTTAACTTTGGTGAAGTTTCAGCATTTTGCCTCTCTCGCCGACCAGCATGCCCTTGTTATGAGAATAACGGTTGTGCCAAAGAATTACAAAGGAGAAATAAGGGTTGAAACCGGCTTAAAGATGGATCATGGGAAAAGCCCCAGCTTGCAAGGGGTTGAAATGATAGTGGACGAGGATGAAGGTTGGGTTATGATAAAAGGGAAGACTATATTCACAGGGTTCGAGGCGGCGCAAGCTCAAAAAAGCAAGGTAGCTGAAGGATATATAAAACCTGTTTACCAAGCCAGGAAAGGCGAGAACCTGGTTGAGGAAGAGTGGAGATGGATCGGCGGTATGGGGCAAGCGGTAACCATCGAGAAATACGTGAGCGTCTTCACCTCCAATGATGCCCAAGATGTAGAGAAGGAAGCATTAAAGAAGGTGAAAGAAATATCGCAGCTCGGTTACGAGGAGTTATTCCTTCGCCATATGGATGCTTGGGCGGAAAGATGGAGTAGATCATTCGTTCAAATAACAGGGGACAAGGACGCCCAGAAATGGATAAACTTCGCCATCTATCACCTGATCAGCGCGGGCAATCCGCGGAACGAAAGGGTGTCAATAGGGGCAAGGGCGCTCACTGGAATGGTCTATAAGGGACATATCTTCTGGGATTCGGAGATTTACATTCTGCCCTTCTTCATCTACACACATCCCTCAACCGCCCATGATATGCTCATGTATCGTTATCATACTCTGCCCGCCGCCCGGCAGCGGGCCAAGGAGTATGGTTACCAGGGAGCACTTTACGCTTGGGAATCGGCTACCACGGGAGAGGATATGACGCCTCCGGCGGCACTAGCCCCCACCGGGGAGGTTATCCCCATCAATTCCGGAAAACTTGAGCATCATATCAACGCTGCCATCGCTCATGGGGTTTGGTCCTACTGGAATTCCACTGGCGATACCGACTTTTTTATTAAGGCGGCGGTGGAGATATTGGTGGAGACCGCACGTTTCTGGAAGAGCAGGGTGATCCGCGATGGGGAATTTTATCACATCTATGACGTGGAGGGCCCCGATGAGTTCCATGAAGGGGTAAACGATAACTTTTATACCAATGCGATGGCGGCATGGAATCTCCGCAAGGCCGTAGAGGCGGTGAACCGCCTGAAAGAATATCACCCGCATGAGTTCCTCATGCTGGCGGATAAGATATCCTTGAATCTGGGCGAGCTCGAGGAATGGAAAGATGTAGCGGACCATATTTACCTGGACATGAGTAGAGAAGACGGTATAATCGAGCAGTTCGCGGGATTCTTTGACCTGCAGGAGATAGACGTTAGCTGGTACGAACCACGCACTGCACCAGTGGACGTGATCCTGGGAAGGGAGAATGTTGCCCAAATTCAGTTGGTTAAGCAAGCGGATGTGGTCCTGGCCCTCTATTTACTTGAGGATTCGTTCTCCCGGGATGTCATCGAAAAGAATTTCATATATTACGACATACGCACCAGCCACTCAAGCTCCCTCTCTCCCAGTATTTACGGATTGGTAGCCGCCCGTCTGGGTCTCATGAGCGCGGCTATGCGCTATTTCCGCCGGGCTGGGCAGATCGATTTAGCGGATAATATGGGCAATGCCGCCGGGGGAGTACATGCCGCAGCCCTGGGAGGTCTATGGCAACAGATAGTCATGGGGTTCGCCGGTTTGAGAACGGACGATCAGGGTATATGGTTTTATCCTTGTCTTCCCTCGAAATGGAAAAGGCTCAGGTTTTTTCTCATGTGGAGGGGTTTAGTTTTGAAAGTAGATATTCAAAGGAGGAAGAAGATCCACCTTGATCTGGAAGGGAAGGGCTCGATAAACGCTGGAATTTTTGGCAAGCCGTCACAAGTGATGGAGGGGGGAAAGGTATATATTTCTACCTGGAAGGGTAACACATGGAATGAATTTACTGTCAGGGAGTGAGATGGTATGAACGAGGTGAGGATGCCCGCTGTGGTTATTCCACTCGATGGTTCCGAGGCTTCCTCCAAGGCATTAGGTGCCGCTGAGGCGATAAGCAGAATTATGGGAGCCGCTCTGCATATTGTGCATGTAACCGACAGGAGAATTCCCGAGAGCCAGATAGCCAAGCGCTTGCATATCGAGGAGCTTGACTTAGAAAAATACGCTCTACATCAATTGCAAGGAGAAGTAGTGGAATCAATACTAGAACTGTCCTCCAGCCTAGACGCGAAGATGATCGTCATGTCTGGACAGGGAGAAACCAATAATCCCGAACATCTGGCTGGAAGAACCGCTTTAAGCTTGATGCAGCACACCTCCATCCCCATCATGGTCATTCGCTCGGGGATGAAGCGTCATCCCGATAAGGGGTGGAAACCAATGAAGATGTTGGTTCCCTTGGACGGGTCTCCCATTGCGGCCTGCGTGATGAACCAAGTTTTTAGTCTTGCGGAGATAATGGGAACCGACATTGATATTCTGCACATCGCGATGCTGGGTAAAAAGCCCCCCATGGACATCGGAACTTTAACAGGGCCCAGATACCTTGATTATCCCCAATATGACTGGCCCGCTTGGGTGGATGAGTTTTTGAACCGGTTCTACGCCTACCTCAAGCCCGAGGCTAAGATGAGGTTATTCTACCGGGAAGGAGACCCGGCGGCGGTGACCTTGGAGTTCGCATATGAAAATGAGGAAGATATCATCGCATTGAGCTGGAGGGGCCAGTTGAAGGAAAAGATGGCTGGAACCGTGAAAGGTATTTTGCGCAAGACCGAACTGCCAGTCCTGCTTATAAGAATTTAGGGTTTAAGACCTTTACCTCAGGCCCTCGGTCTATGGTGAGGCGGTAAGGTTCATCCAGCGAGAAAAGCTCGCCGTCAAGGGTGTACCCTTCGCTGCTCTCTATGACCAGATGGGAGGCTTTGCGGTTCCAATATACATCCTGAGGGAAAGGCTGTTTGTTGCCTCGAACCCACAATAATCGGTCCAAGCGCGAAACCATCTTTCCAAAAGGAAGGCTGGTGGAGAGGACGTAGAAATCACCATCTCCTTCATCGCGGAAGGGGTTAAAGGTAAGCACCACCCGTTTGAAGATCATCGCCAGTACGATGGTAAAGCTATCTCCAGGCATGGTGAATCCGTCGACAGTCACGCGCATAGGAGTGAGCCCAAAAACATCTCGGTAACGAGTGCTTTTTAAAAGGGCGGCCACCAAACATCTGATGAACAATTGAGCAGCGGCAAAAGGTCCTCCTTTGGTCTCGCGATAATAGAAGCGGTCAAAGCGGTATAGAGCGCCATTCCCGAAGAAAAAACCGTATTCGTGATGTATAGCGTCGCCCACCTCTACTTTGAGTCGTAAGGTGGGTATGCTGATGGAGGAGAGGGTTACCCTTCTTTCAATACATTGGACCAGTCGGCTGCAGATTTGATCGGGTTCTCCTTTTATCTGGAGATTGTCGGCTAGAACATTGAGGGTCCCCCCTCTGAGTGGAAATATCAAGGGTAGGTTATCATTGCTCTCCCCATAGAGGTTAATCATCCTGGTAAGCGCCCGCTGTAGGGTTCCGTCACCTCCGTTGAAGCAGATCAGTTTCTCTCCCCTTTGAACGAATCTTTCGATTACCCCGTCGATCTCCTCCAGAGTTTCGGTCTCCACAACCTCGCCTCTTTTTCCCACGATCTCGGGAAGGCGGAATTTTCTGTAGCGGCCGCCACGATTTTTTCCTGAAACCACATTAGTGATGACAGCGATCGATTCTATCTCGTGCAAGTTAGCCCCCAAAAATATTTACACTATGCAATGACAATTCATTTATTGCACTCATATTATAACATTTAGGATGATATGTTTGAGAAAGGACGCCTAAAGATTATGGTGACGTGGGGTTTAAAGAGAAATGCTTATCAAGGAGAGAACTAAAAAAGTAGTTTGGATATCACATAGCTGGGACAAATAATCTTCGATAATCTTAGACATTGAAAACTGGTGAGGGCTGGGTTGTTGCCAAAGTTATTTGCAGAAAATAATTGGGTGATAGGAACTATCAAGCACTGCCATTCCCATTCTATTTCGGATTCTAGGGCAGAAATATATAAAAACGAATTATCCTACATCAACGTGGTCCATTGGGCCACCAACCGAATCTTATTCCCCTGGTGATCTCCTGAGGCTACCGATTAAGATATGCTGACGATACTTCCCACCACCCCAATAATTGATGAGGCGATAAAAAGGTAGATTCCCACGCCCATTGAGAAGTTCAGCGAGATGAAGCTATAGAGGTTAGCCCCGGACATCCCCAGCGCCAGGAGGGAAAAGATCATGGCTAAGACGCCGAATACCTTGCTTCTGGTCAAAAGGATAAGTAAAGCCATCAACACCAAAAGCCCTCCCGCGATCAAGGAGCACATCCCGGTGAATAACGGCTTTCCTTCGTCTATGTCGAAGAATTTATTGTCTACGAAATCTTTAGTCTGCCAACCTGTTAAAGAGACGGTTATGCCCCTTGTCCTATTGCTAATCCAGGGCAAGAATGTGGAACCAAGCAAAACGGCCCCGCATATCAATATGATTACAACTCCAACAATCATGCGGCTGTCCATTCTTCTTGCCCCATATACCTGGGGAGCGGCCGCTTGCGCCCCCGTATATGGATAGGCGGGGCGCGGAGGCTGGGCCTCTGGGGTTGGTTGATATGATGGTGCCGCATAGGGTTGTCCTGGTGGCGTGGGGGGTTGGTAAATGGGTGGAGGCGATATAGGAGGAGCTTCAGGTTGGGGAGCCGCGGGAGAAACCGAAGGAGGCTGCGCCACTGAGGGCGTTACTTGTGGTTGGGAGACAGTGGGCGCCTCGGCGATGCTTGGCTGCGCTTGCGGCTCACCTTGTATCGCCGCTTGTTCCTCTGGGGCTAGGGTAGATGGTGCCGTAACTTCAGGCATTGGAGGTGGGTGAGCTTCCATCGGCTCCTTCGTCACCGGCATGGCCTGCGTGAGCGATTCATCCGTCGATGGCACGCTTGGGGTGGGAGGAACTATAGTCATCGCTTCTTGAGGAGGAGGTGTGGGCTCCGTCTGTATAGCCGCGCCCTCCGGAGGGGAAACAACGGCTGTGGTTTCCATACCTTCTTCCGTCGTTGTAATGGAAGTCTTTATTTCCGGGAACTTAGATCCGCAGGACATGCAGAATTTGGCCCCGTCTCGGTTTTCCTTGCCGCATTCGGGACAGAATATTGCCATCACCCAACACCCCTTTCAAGACAGCTATCACGCCATCCGTTTTCCGATCGGGTAGTAATAAATTACTCATAAATTATATCACTATATTCCATTCTGTAAGCGAATAACTAAACATTTAAGAGTCGTACAAAGGGAAATTTAGTTTGTTTTATCCGCCGAGTAATGGTTATTTATTGGAATTGTATCCTGGATATGCTTCGCTTTATATTTAATGAGCGTTTTTTCAGTATCACTATTGATTGTGAGTTTAAAGATATAGACAGATCACGAGCTTGATATTTTCAATTCCAGTAGATGGTTTAAAGCAGTGTTTGACAGATTCTCCCCATCTCTCAAAAAGCATCGCCCAGAGGCGACAAGGAATTTCATCAGGTTTGTTATGATTTCCTGAATCGTTAAGGAAATCTATGGCTGGGATAGAGACTCGTAAAAATCAAGCTATTGGTCTTGCGTCCACTATCCTCCTCTCTTTAGCTTGGGTATCCATACCCAGACGCTCCAGCAGCTCTTCCAGATCCATGAAGATAATCCGGTTGGGAATGACCCCCAGATCAGTTTTTACTAGAACTTCCAATTCTTTGCCCAGGTTTTCCAGGTCTACCCCTTCCAGCGGAGCGATATAGAGGTACAGTTCATCGAGATCATAGGGGTCATCGTTATGCTTGCGCAGCTCCAGTTGCCACTCCTGAACCTCGGGATGCCCGGATAGCAATGGGTAGAAGGCATTGAGGTCTACCAATTCTCCCTTCACCTTAGTAAGATTGAACTCTTTGTACTCGGAGAGGCGGGTAATGGTGCTGCCTAACCTGGGAACCGTCCTCCCACAATATGGGCAAGGTTCATAACTAATGCCCTCCTTGACCAGGTCGCCAGTGCGATATCTTAAAAGCACGCTACCTCTCCAGTTCAGTGATGTATATACCACTTCACCTTCCTCTCCCTCACCCACGACCTCCCCGGTCTCGGGGTCGATGATTTCGATAATCTCCCGATCGGGGAAGAGATGATAACCGGATGACACCCCCTTTATTACGGAAGGCCGACACTCTCCCCAAGCCACTCTCCCCTCGGTGAATGCGTAAGATGCAAGGGTGATTGCCTCTTCAGCACCCGAGTTCTTCAGCATATCGTTAATCTTTTTTTTCAATCCCGCAGGGACATGGTCTGCGCCAAGCACCAACGTTTTAAGGGAGGAAAGATCGGCATTGATTGCCGCTGCCTTTCTTAACAGGTGGTAACAGTAGCTGGGCGTGGAAACCAGTATCGTTCCCCGAAATCGCTGAAGCAGCTCCAGTATTCGGTTGGGCTCCATGATCCTTCCTCCACCGGTGTGAATTGACTTGATATGAAGGACATCGGCTGTGAGGTAAGCCATCCAGAAAGCCAAGTGAGGGGCGAAGGGAAAGGCGTTGACAAAAACGTCGGTCTGGTTTAGTTCAAAGAGCTCTCCAATTCTTCTGCCGCATTCGCGGGTTAGCTCTAGGTCATAAGGAGTATAGAAGATAGGGGTGGGAAGCGCCGTTCTGCCGGTAGTGAAATGCACGTGGCTAGGATTGAACTCATCCAGAACCCTCTTCTCAAATTTCTCTTTTCCCAAGGTAAGGCGAGCCCACCAATTTTTCAGTCTCCCCCTTTCCTTATCCTCCCTACTTTGAGGATCTAAAACGAACTGAAGAGGCCTATCCGGCTCATCCGGAGAGGGGGCTATGTCGGCTTTGGTGGTGAAGGGAATATTCTGAAAATCTTTGAGAGTTTGAATCTTCCTAGGATTTATACCCTGCTGGTCGAAGAGCTTACGATAGTAGGGACTATAAGGATATACCTTCTCTCGTAAATACCATATAAGCTTGGACTCCTGGGCCAATCTTATCTGTTTCGGTGGTAGGGTATCCCAATAGGACTTAGCCATTTACACACCCCCTCTGGATTCGATCGTCAACCTTTAGCGCTTCCTCGCTCCTTTTCTCTAACTTTTTCTAATCGATCCCAAAAACGTCTTCTATACATGGTATAGAAAATGCGTACCGATTACCAGACTCGTTAGAAATAACATTTATGAAATCACCTTTTCTCCCCTTTAGTTCTCTTTTTCGCAAAACATTAGGGTAAAAAAACCTTTTTTATCTATAAAGTTTCTAAGTAAACGATACGGCACTACAGAAGATAATAAAGAGGCTAATCGACTTTGCTTTAGCATAAGAAACGCTTTGTTATCTGGTTCTGTCATTATGCTAAAGCGTCTAATTGGTGTTGAGTCAGAGAAGGTCTTATGTAGGCGAAATGAGCTAGATTATGTGACCGCGGGATAGCTTTGGATGAGAATGTTTTAAATCATGTCCGAAAAAAGATACCATGGTAACATACCTCTAGGGGTATATAGAGAGTTGATGAAAGATGAGATTCAAAATGCCCTGGATTGATGTGGAGAGATGCGACGTTGGGGAAGTCTGTGGAGAGTGCAGAGCATCGAAGCTTTGTCCCAACGGAGCTTTCCTGGTACTCTCGGATGACGGAGAGTGCCGTGTGGCGATCGATTTCGAAAGATGTAAGCGATGCGGCGATTGTTCCCACGCCTGTGATCGTGGTGCGGTGAAGATGGTTTGAGCAGGAAGATTGTCGAGGAGGAGTTTGTAAATGGGGGACAAGAGTTACGAGTTTCTAGAGCGGTATCATTACGCAGTGGTAAAGTCCAATCAAGGAAGCTTGGATAAGTTGAAGGCGCGGATAGGATCGGAATGGGCGAACATGATGAAGGGTAGATATGGAAAGATCGAAGAAGCGAAGAAATTTTCCCATTGTATAGAAAGTTTTCTTAAAGATGATCTCGCTCTCTGCGATAGCGTAAATGCCAAGGAGGAAGACGACCATTTCTCTATAGATATAAAGGGATGTCGTCTATGCTATGGAAACGAAAGATTGCGCAGGGAAAATTTACCTGCTCTTTGTCCCGTAACGGCTATGGGCCTTTCGAGTATATCAAGAGTACGCGGCAGAAAGGCTACATTGAAAGATGTGATGAAGAAAGGGGTAGTGGGTGAGTGCAATATCAATTATAAACTTCGCTAGATATGTCTGACATGGAAAGCATTCTGTTGTTATGCGTTTTAGCTGGTCGAGCGATATTATGTTTTAATATTTGAAAAAATAACAAATCAAGATAGAGAAAGGGGGATAGAAGAAAAGATGAAACGATTCATGGTACCGCGCGTAGCGCACTGTTCCGAAGGTTGTTGAATTTGGACCTGAGCAGGTCATAAAAAGGCTCCAAATTTTTAGCGTATATTCTGAGCTTTAGAGTTGATGTAAGAGGACACGCTCGACGTGTCCTTTTATTTGGCTATAAACGTGATGCTCTTATGAATATTTTGCAATTTCGTGCCATGAGAAATAGCCAGCTCATATTGTTAATAAAGTGATTGTCGGTTAGACATTATTGTGATATATTTGAAAAAGAGAGATTTAGCTCCCGAGAGTAAGCGAGATTGCGGGGATCTCCGCTGTGAGAATTAAAAAAGGCTTATACTCGGGAGCTATCCATTTGCGGAAAAACCAATGTGCGCCAACGAAGAATAAGAGCGTTCCTATGGTTATCCTCTACTAGTTTCCTCAAGGCCCTCCGTTGTTATTATCCTGCAAAGTGTCGAGGTTATCGGAGAGGTTTGGTGCGATGCTAACGCTTATTAAAAATCACGTTTTAACCGGCTTTGAAGGTAAGCCGGGTTTTATTGTGTCGCGGTTTTCTTCCCCTACCAGACAACTAAAGAGACTTTCGAAAGATATTCACGATGTCATCAAGAATAGTCTCACGGGGATTGGAAGAACGCAGCCTTGTATTGAGAAAGGCCTCGGCGGCGAGCATCTCTAGACTGTTTGATTTTATCCCCAGCTCGCGCAGGGATTTCGGGAGAGGAAGCCTTTGTAGCAGCGCTTTAACTGCGTCAATTGCCTTCTTTCCCGCCGTTGTGGCTGGCAATCCAGTCACGTCCTCTCCCATAGCTTGGGCAAGCTCGCGGTAGAGATGGGGACGCGCTTCCAGGTTAAATTCCATCACCGAAGCGATGAGTAGCGCGTTGGCAACCCCATGTGGCACGTGGAAATGAGCTCCTAAAGCGTGAGCCATAGCGTGGGTAAGACCCAGTCCCGCATTGGTGAAGGCCATCCCCGCTATCATACTGGCGAGGGATAGATTTCTTCTTGCCTCGAGATCCTCGCCATCACTACATGCGCGCTCCAGATTGGCGAATATAAGTTGTACGGCTCGGAAGGAAAGCCCCTGGGTAGGTGCCCACGCCCTCCGGGATACATAGGATTCGACCGCATGGGTTAGGGCATCCATCCCCGTTGAAGCGGTAAGGGCGGGAGGCATGCTTACGGTGAGAGAGGGATCCACTATCGATAGGGTCGGATATATATTGGGGCTCACGATGGACATCTTCTGTTTCCTCTGGCGGTCAGTAATAACCGCCACCGAGGTGGCTTCGCTGCCTGTCCCGGATGTAGTCGGGATCGCCAAGATAGGACGAGCTCGGTTGCGTATGTTTCCCACTCCCGCCCATTCCGAAACGGGTCCTTGGTTAGTGAGGAGTGCGGAGATAATCTTGGCGGCGTCTAAAGGACTTCCCCCTCCAAGCCCGATCACAAAATCGCACCCGGTTTCGGAGGCAATTTTTCCTCCGGTCACCACCGTTTCGATGGAGGGGTCGGACTCCACCTGGTCGAAATGAACGCATTCGATACCCTGTTCCTTCAGGTTTTTTTTGAGAAATTCTACAGCGGGAAGATTCTTGGTGGCGGTTGATCCCGTGACCAGAAGGGCTTTTTTCCCAAAGTTAGAGAGAAAGCTCTTGAGCTCTTCTAAGCAACCTTCGCCAAAGATTATCTGCACTGGAAAACGGAAGACGTTTGATCCCATTCCTTGCACCTCTCTCGTAAACCAGGTTAGATAAAAATAAGGTAACCGAGACGTATCTAGTTTAATCACTTAAGAGGTAAAGCGTCAAACCATGGCGAAGACAATTGCAATGAGGAATAATAATAGTGATATATTCTCTTCCCATTATCTTTGGTAGGGGGATTTAAGATGCGAGAGCCCTTGATATCTGCTTCCCTGGTTCTCGACGACGAGGATAAGATCGTGGAGTTCAATGGTGATGTCTACGACTTCCTGGGCGTAGAGGGGTTGGAAATTCAGGGAAAACTTTTTCCCCAGATCGCCCCGGATATATACAGGATATTGCAGCGATTGATATCTAAGGGTAAGAGGGGGAGAGGGGTCGAGGGTTATGCCCTCTCTTTAAAGATAGGAAAGAGGCTTTTAGGGGTGAAGGTCTCGGTAATTCCCTACCCGCTGCCAGCTTTGGGCAAGAACGGTATCCTGATCTCCATGGCCACTATGGAAGAGCGCTCAGTCCCTCCAGCCTTTACACGGAAGGAAGCATCTGAACCATCGCCTTTGACTGGAGAGACGGGAGAGCGAGAGGCTGTTATCGCAGACGGCATCCCTTATATAGGAGACCCTCTTGTCCTGATCAACCGGAGGGGCGAGATAGAATACGCTAATCACGCTTTATTACGATTGCTCAACTACTCCATGGAGGAGCTTAAGGGTCTCCCTTTTTATTCGCTTCTTTTCAAGGGGGAATCGAGGAAAACAGTAGAACAAGTCATGGAAACGGCGCATCTGGCTCCCTGGAGAGGCGAAGTTACGCTCCAGGATAGAGAGGGCAACGAGGTTATCTTGTGTTTTACCTTTAACGCTTTTCGAGATAGAGAGGGAAGCCTGAGCATTCTGGGTATCGCTAAAGATTTCACCGAGCTGCGTAAGATGTGGAACAAGAAGGAATATGAGGCCAACAGGTTATGGGAGATGATGGAAAAGGCGGGGGTGGCCATGTTCTCATTTACCCCCGATCAGCGTATAACTTTCTGGAATAAGCAAGCTGAAAAGTTATTATCTCTTACCTTGGACCGTGCCATTGGAATGAGCGTTGGGGAGATTTTCGGGGAGATGGCCGAAAAAGAGTTTTCCTCTTTAACAAGGGAAGCTTCCCGTTTGGCAAAAACGGTTGAAAGAGTGATCTCATTAACTTTCAAAAAGGACGCTCGGCAGATCTTCCGATTTAAAGTAAGCAGTTTGGATAGTAATGAATCCCTCTCCCAAGAGTATATCTGCTGCGTGGAGGATATTACCGAATATAAGGACAGGGAGTTGGCGGTTTTAAGGAAAGAGATAGCCTGGGAATTGATGTTGAACTTGGCTTCGCTCGCGCGTACTGGAAAGAGGTTGGAGGATTATCTTTATGAGAGTTTATGCGAAGTAATGAAAGCCCTCGAGGCTCGGGCGGGGGGGGTTTATATATTTGAAGGGGGATATGCGATCCTGAAGGCCCATCACGGAATCTCAGAGAACTTCCTTCGGAAAGCTGAGCGCTGGAGGATACGGCCTACCCGGCTAGAAATTTTTAGGGAGAGCCCGGGCGTGATTATAGACATCGAGGCGAATGGCGGCGTCGGTGGTTTGGATGTTCTCAAACCTGTATTGCGAGATTGGGATTCTATGATGGGTGCCATAATAGAAGATGGGTTGCTCTTAAATTATATCTTGCCTATTGTTACCAGAGAGAAGACCTTAGGCGTGGTTGTTTTGGGTAACTATAAACGAGAGCGCCTAGATGAAATAGGGCTAGATTCTATGGCCAACTTGGGAAGTATCCTGGGCATGGGTGCCGAGAAAGCGCTGCTTTCCGAAGAGATGGAAAGGGAGCTTCAGTTAGCCAGGCGCATAATAACAATGAAGGACGATTACATTAGGCTGGTCTCCCATGAGATGGGAACGCCCCTGACCTATATCCATGGCTATGCGGAAATGCTCAAGGAAGGTGTGTCCCAGATGGACGCCGAATCGGTTCAGGATAAGTTGAAAAGCGTTATTTTAGGTTGCGAACGCTTGATGCATATCAGAGAAAGTCTACAGCGTTCCTTGCAGCTGGAGCGGGGAAAGTTGAGCGGGACGGTGGAAACGGTTGAGCCCGAGCGTTTTTTCCGGGAAACTCTGGCTAAGCAAGATTTTCTCAAAGATCGTTTGATCGAAATCGACTTTCCGCAAAATATCCCTTCTTTTAAGGTGGATAGTTTCCTGCTGGGCGAAGCGCTATATCAGTTGCTCTATAATGCGGAAAGGATGTCCCCCCCTGGCGAAAAGATCGTGATTAGGGGGGAAGAAGAAGCCGATGAGGTCGTTTTCCACATAGAGTATAAGTCGGTGGAGGAAAGTGTAATAGTACAAGAACGTCTCTTCCGAGACGAGGAAGAAGAAACCGCCACGGAGATAGAAGCCAACATGAGCTTAGATACTTACTTGGTGAAACATTTTCTGGAAAAGTTGGGGGGAAGAATTGAGATAAAGACGGAACCAGCGTCAGGTACAGTGATAACGTTGCGTCTGCCTATCGGAGGCATGGAGGAGAAATGAACGAGATTGCCCTTAAAATGTTGGGGATATCCGGAAGTCCCATCGAAGGTGGGAATGTTGAGACCCTTCTAAAGGACGCTATTTCTAGCCAGCAAGATGATTCCGGATTGAGTTGGGAGATAGTAAGGCTTTCAGAATTGAATATAGGCGATTGCCGTCAGTGTAACTGGTGTTTAAAGAAGCAAACCCCTGATAGGTACTGTGGCCTGGAGGATGATATGCAGAACCTCTATCCAAAAATAGACGAGGCCGACATCATCATCCTGGCTACCCCTGTATATTTCGGACGCCTTTCGGGATACTTGGCGACTATGATCGACCGTTTACGCGTATACATACATGGCAATATTTCCAGAGGAATGCTGCGCAACAAGGTAGGTGCTTCCATAGTGGTGGCTTGGTTTCGCTTGGGTGGATGGGAGACGGCGATAGCCACGCTTAACCAGTTTTTCTTTTCCGTGAACATGGTAATTGCTGCGCCTGATTTGGGGCTGTCAGGCGCCGCCGCTTTCTCTTCCCTGGAGGGCGCAGGGAAGAGGTTGGGTAATGACCGACTGCTAGTCTTGAAGGACGATTTAGGCGTGGCCTCGGCACGCTCTGCGGTGGCCCGGGCGATGGAGTTGAGCCGTTTGCTGAAGGTTGGCCAGGCGCAAAAGGGATAGTTGTGGTGTTGCTCTGTTTAATTTGAATTTGTGGCTATTTACATAACTGGCACTATCTCTTGCCATCTAGCCGAGAGATTCCATTCCGGGGATGAGTCAGGGAAATCGCAACGATCTGCCCATTTATTATTTTCATGGAGACCCAAATTATAAATAAATATTGGGAATTAAAAATACCATGGAATATAAGTTGGGTATTCTCCATAAAACCTATCCCAAGAAAAAGGTTTATAATTTAAAATTAAATACAGTCGGACGGTTTAAGCGAGACAAAGAGGCATGGATATTGTCTAAAACAGATGATTTAGGAAGGATCTTCCAAGGATTATTTAGTTGCTTCGAGCTCTCAACTGGGGTAGAGGACCTCATAGATAATTCCCTGCGGCTAATGGTGCAGGAATTGGATTACGATTATGGTTTGATTATCCCTTCGGACAAGCTCACCAAAAAAATTGCCCAATTTTCTCAAATCATGATGGAGCAAGAGGTAGTAAAAAAATTAAGGGAATCTAATGAGCTGAGAGAAGATTTACTGCTCCTGGGGGAGGCGTTGGATAGGGTTAAAGCGTTTGATGAGCTAGAAACTGTTTTCACCCCCAGACGAGTTGAGAGTCTTCGGCAGAGATTATTTCATGGAAAAACGGTAAAATGCACTCTTGCCCCTTTAAAGGCTTTGGATGAATATCTGGGGTTGCTCCTCCTGGTTAAGGAGGGTCAAGGCGTCGAGTTGCCGGAGCCAATTCTTCTCCATTTGGATATTTTCACCCGCCAATTGGGAAGGGAGTTAGTCTTCCGAAAAATCGAGGCAGAAAGGATACTTTCGTTTAAGAAAGAGGACGCGATCTTAGCGGCATGGAAACTGATGACGTCGGAGTTGGATTTGGAGAAAGTAATGGCCAACGTGGTGGACATTTCGAGCCGATTAGTGGGCGTGTCTCGAGTGGCGGTGTTCTTAATAGACAAGCAGGGCGAGTATCTGGAATTGATCAATACAACCCATCCAGAGGATGAAGCGGTGCTTGCACTAACCAAGATAAACTTGAGAGATGTGAAGAGCAAGGTGGGGAAAGCGCTACTGCATGAGGGGAAGGCGTCATATCTAATCGACGCTAAAAACAATCACAGGGGTCCTGTGGAGCTGAACCGCGCATTCAACGTCTGCTCAATTCTGGTGGTTCCTATAATCTCTCCCCATGGGGGGACGATTGGCGCCATTTTCATGGATGAGCCTGGGGAAAAGCACCTCTTTACCGATGAGGATCTGCGGGTTATGGAGAAGGTGGCAAGTTTCGCCGCCATAGCTATAGAAAACGCCAAACTTTACCGAGAGAGCGAAACGCAAAGGGAGCGCCTCTCCGAGTTGATGTTGCGCTTGGCACAGGCTCATGAGGAGGAAAGGGCGCGTATCTCCAGGGAATTACATGATTCTGTAGGTTCTTCCCTGCTGGACATCATCTATCGCGCGGAGTTGATCACGGAAATGGCTGCTGGAAAAGAGATAAAGGATGGATTAAGGGCAATATTGCAGGCGGCTCGCTCCACCATAGCGGAATTGCGGGTTATAATATCCGATATTCGTCCTTCTTCCCTGGAATCGATGGGGCTAGTCAGAGCCATCCAGGCTCTTTTGGATCGTTGTTCTATCAGTTATGGGGTGGAGATAGAGAGGGATATAGACGAGGAGCTAGAGTTAGATGAACTCCGCGAGAGATTCATCTTCCGGGTGGTCCAGGAGGCCTTTTCCAACATACACCGCCATTCCATGGCTACCCGTGCTCGGTTGGTCCTTAAAAAGGATGATCATGCCGTCCTCCTGGTAGTGGATGACAACGGAAAGGGATTTGATATGGAAGAAGTATCGGCGAAGGGAGGCATGGGCCTTATCCATATGCAAGAGCGGGCGGAGATCATGAGAGGTTCTTTCCAAGTGGAGAGTGGGCGGGGGAAGGGAACTCGCATTACCATGAAAATACCCCTCTTTCGTGATGATGGTAAGTGAACTAGAAAATTAGTTGGAAAACCACGCTTTTTGCGGTATTGTGAATGTTTCAAGATTTCCCTAAATGCGGCGAATGCGGCTTCTAAATGAACAATGTGTCAATTTTTCTTATTCTTCCTTGGAATTATTATTGAAGCGCTTGAGCATTCAACCATAGCTAGTGGGAAAGAAGAAAGATCTAGATAGACGTCGGCAGGCGACAGTTAAAAAGCCTCCTATACTTGATGCGAATTGGATTGTGCCAAGATAGGTTTTTGAGATGGTTAGAGCTGACCAAGAGGGTTAGTTGAGGCAAAGGTTTTTAGAGACACCGCTTGTGTCCATCTTCCCGTCTCATTTGAGATCATAACATAATGCCTTTCCTCTCACTGTCATTGGGGAGGTTAGGGAAACCGCGCTCTAGATAAGGGCTTGCCCAAATCTATGCGCGGTCTAAAATTACTTTATGTAAAATATTTTATACAACGAATTATTTAAGCTTTTTCCGGATAAGCCTGCCTAGAGCCCTGAGCCCAAATAGTCCCGCGAGTACAGTATTCACATAGAAGATGGGCTTGATCAAGGGCACTAAGCCTTGTTGAGGCTTAAACTCGACGTTGAGAGATATTGATTTGCCCAGCTTGTCCTGTGCGATCAACTCCGCGCAGTGGTTGGATGTCCAGATGGCGGCCTCCATTCCACCGGAGCTCACATGGGTCTTGGTGTAATCTCCGGTAAGATAAAGATTCTCGTAGGGTGAGCGCTGGTAGGGTCGGTGTTTCTCCATCCCGGGATAGGGACGGTACACTCCTTGTCTCTCCCTGACCACTCGATATTTGCGCACCTCGGCTTCTCTGGCGGAAGGGAAAAGTCTCCTTATATCCGCCAAAGCTTTTTCATAAATAATCTCGTCCGGCAGGTGCACTAAATGGTCGGCGGGCGAAAGCACCATCTCGAACATGGAGCCTCCCTTGAAGACATGGGGTAGGACGTTGGAGAGATCGGCGTAGGTATTGAAGACGCAATTGTTGGAGAAGAAAGTCACGTCCACTTCGGTAAGCTTACGGTCGAACCACACCTGAAGTGATAGGGATGGTGCCACGCTGAAGTAAGAGAGGTCCTGAAAGTATTCATAACGAAAAGCTTCCGGAGGAAGAACCTTGCGCAACGAGTAAGGGCTGATGGCGGAGACATAAAGGTCCGCGGTTCTCTCCTCCTCTCCATTGATAACGATTTTACCCACGCGGTTGCCCTCCAGCTCGATGGACGTGACTTGTTTGCCCAGCTCGCATTTACCTCCCTTACCTTCTATATATTCGATGCACCTGCCTACCCAGATCTCGCCTAAACCCCCGTTGGCGAAACCAACACGAGAGGTCTCATGGGCGGCGCCGACTTTTTTGAACCAGTTAATCATTACTTTTGCGGATACCATCCAGGATGGGGTGAAAGTGAGGCCGTTGATTCCCGGCTCCATGGGGAGGAAGGAATCCTTGGGAGCTCGCCTCACCAGCCACTGCCCGAAAGTGATTTCGTCCAGCTGGTTCAACTTTTCCTCAGAGTATAGTATGGAGGTTCCCATACCCAACGCGGTGAAGAAAAGTTTCCACTTTGGTAGCCCTTCGTAGGCTTTGACCAGGGAGTTGAAAGCCGCAGCGGCATGGAGGGGTGCGGGAAGATTGGCGAAGCGCAGTACCGCTTCCTTTCCCCCGTCCTGCATATAGTAGAATTCAGTATTTTTCCAGATAATGTTCTCGTAGATACCCATCTTTTTGAAGAAATTGATGAGATTCACGTAATAAGGAAAGAAGACATGAAGAGCGTTGTCGATCATGTCTCCGTCCTCATCAAGCCAGGAGCTAGCCCTCCCTCCGAAAATCTCGTCCGCCTCGATCAATTCCACCTCTATCCCCAGATCAAGCAGATTGATGGCGGTGGCGAGGCCCGCCATTCCTCCTCCCATTATGAGAGCCTTCATTCTTGTCACTCCTTTCTCTTTCTGGATAGGTCTTTTAAGGATATGTCTTTTAAGATGCCTTCTACTGCGATAAGAGCTTTTTCCTCAGTCAGGATGTCCTTTAACTCTAGAAGGGACGCGAAATTTAGGGTTATCCCCAGCGATAGGATCATCCAGGCGGTTAGGGAGACATCGATGTCTTCCCGTATCGCACCTTCCTGGATGCCCTCACATAGGAGCGCCTCTATTATTCCCAGGAACTCCAGGAATTTCTTCTGAAGGGCCTTTTTCAGCTCCTGATCTCGAGAAGCGCTTAACACCTCAAAAAGAACCATCGTCTCTTCTGGATGATTCATCACGAAATCGTAGAGTGCTTTACTCATCTTATACAGGCGGTCCACTAGATCGCTGCCAGCTTCTCCAGCGGAGTATAAAAGTCCCAGGAGCCGCGAGCTGACGCGCTCCAGTGAGGCTAGGATGATTTCCCCCTTGCTGCCGAAGTGGCGATAGAGTGCAGGCTCGGAGATACCTACCTCCTGGGAAATGCGGGCGATAGTGGTACCTGAGAGCCCGTGACGAGAAAGCAGATTAATGGTGGTATCGATAATCTGTTCTCTTCTTTCTCCTCTTTTCATCTTCCTAGGTAGTGGTCATACGGCTTTTAGTTAGTTAGTATTAACTAACATTATAATCGACGGAGACGGTTTGTCAAGAGAGGAAGAAGTGAAGCAAATTGACGAAATGTTAAATAATCCATAGTTAGTGATGAAGCCTGTTTAGCCCTGCGCGATCGACTCATATATGGGATTATATGCTACATCGCGAGGGGGATATAAGTTTCACACGAAAGGCGGGATGCTTTCACCCTTCATCGAAGTAAAGGAAGCAGGGAAATGAGACGAAAATTTATATGAAAATTAATAAACCTGGAGTTTATGAGGATTTAGAAAACTTTTGTGCACTATTGTTGAATTATTAAATATATTTATAGTATAGTTAATTTATGTTAAAAATGTTTTATGTGTAAAGTTACGTGAAAGTAAAGTTATGAAGATACACTTATGTAGGTCGATAGCTTTAATAATCTCGTCCCTCTTGCTAATGAGCCTTTTGATGGTTGATTCCTCACATGTCCAAGCTGCCTTTACGGACATTTATATAGAGCCAGCTGCTATACAGCAGGCTATAGAATACGCGTGTTCCCGCGGTTATTTGGAGGGGAATCCCGATGGGACGTTCAAGCCCAGAGAATGGATTTCTAGAATCGATGCGGCTCGAGCGTTGGTAATGGTTTTTGGCCACGGGCAGGAGCAACCGGACCCCAACATTCATTTTCCGGACCTGCCTGACGAAGATGCCAGATTCCGCTGGGCTAACTTGGCGGTCAAGCACGCTTTAATGGACAGGCTTCCGGATGGAAGGTTTCTTCCCGAAGTGACGATATCGCTGGAGAGGCTAGCTATAGGCATTACCCATGGTTTAGGGCTGGATAGCGTGGCCACCAATATCCAGCGCATTGTTCCTCAAGCTCCATATTATGGAGGTTTCATGGTAGTGTTCATGGGACTACGTTTGAAGTATTACGAAAGGAACTACGCTTTTTCGGTGAAAATCTGGCCAACCGGAGGTTACCCACGGGGCAACATGGCTTATACTCTACAAAGGATCGATTACCTTGAATCGTGGCGGAGAAATTACCTAATCTCCACTTTCACAGAAGAGAGATGTCAACCGCCTCAAGCCAATGCTGGTCAACAGACCGCGCTCAACTACGGATTTGAACGGTTGGGTTCCCCCTATTTGTATGGAGGAGAATCGGAGGCGGAAGGTGGTTTTGACTGCTCGGGTTTCGTCTACAATACCTTGAGCATGCGCATGGGTTATCCCATGAAAAGGGTGGCGGATGACCAAGCCCGGGACGAAAATTATCTTTCTATCAACCGAGCTTACCTCAAACCAGGTGACGCTATTTTTTTCTATGATGAGGCGGGAGGAGGCTCCACGGGACATGTTGGCCATGCGGGTATGTATGTGGGTAACGGAATTTTCATCCATTCCGCGGGTTCCAATGGAGGCGTGAGCCTGGATTGCCTGGACACCTCCAGTTATTACAGCACTCATCTGGCTTGGGGAAGGAGGGTGGTTGGCGGTCCCTATCGCGATCGATTCGAGGAATATCTCCTTTTATTCAACCCGGATGCCTCGTCCGCCAGTGTGCAGGTCCAATATATAAGCAAAAAAGAACCCCCATTCACCAGGACTTACACCGTCGCTCCTCGCAGCAGGTATACAATACGCGTTGACGACCAGGTTGATTACGACGAAGTATCTCTTAAGGTTACCGCGGACCGGGACATAGTGGCGGAGCGCGCCATGTACTATAGTTATATGGGAAAGATGCCTGGAGGCGAAGCTTCGCCAGGGGTCTCCATTCCCAGCCTTTCCTGGTATTTCTCCGAGGGGTACACTGTAGGGAGCTTCGATACCTGGCTTTTACTCTTTAATCCCTCGGATTCCGCGGCCCAAGTAAGGTGCCGTTATCTTCTAGAATCAAGTAAGGTAATCGAGCAGAATTACATGGTGTCTCCTGGAAGTAGAACCACCATCTCAGTGGACGGAGTGCCGGGAATGGAGGGGACGGGCGTTGCATTGCAGGTCGAGTCCACCAACGGGGTGGGAATCGTTGCCGAGCGAGTGATGTACTTCGACTATATGGGAAATAAAGGGGGTAGCGGAGGGATAGGGGTGAATGCACCGGCGGGGAAATGGTATCTGGCTGAGGGCTATACCGGCAGTGGGTTCGACACCTATCTCACATTGGCCAATCCATCTGAGGATCTCGCCAGAGTGCAGGCGGATTTCCTGTTGGAAGGCCGCGATAGGGTCACCGAATATTTTGATGTCGCGCCCCATTCCAGGTTGACCGTGAAGGTAAATGAGATAGTGCCAAAAGCAAATGTGGCTGTGGAAGTGGGGTCGCTCAATGGGGTAGGAATTGTGGCGGAGAGGGTCATGTACTTCAACTATGGCGGAAAGAGAGGGGGCCATGCCAGTGCCGGCGCCTCCACGCTATCCAGTGACTGGTTTTTCGCAGAGGGATACACCGGGGGCAGTTTCGATAATTATTTGGTTCTAGCCAATCCTTGGGAGGAACAGACCGGGGTGGTCTGCAGGTTTTTCCGGGATGATGGGGTAATGGTGGAAAGAAATTATAGGGTGGCGCCGCAAAGTCGCTTCACCATAAAAGTGGATGACATCGGCGGCTTGGAGTCCGCCGCCTACGCTATCCGTGTGTCTTCCGACCGGCCGGTTATAGCGGAACGCGCCTCCTATTTCTCTTATCGAGGATGGGATGGGGGAAGCGATGCTAAGGGCGTGGCCGCTCCTCGACGAGAATGGTATTTCGCGGAGGGATACACAGGGGGCTAGAAAGAACGCGAGGGAAAAGGATAAAGGATAAGGTTGATATATACGGATATATATGCGGATGAGGAGGAGTCACGCCCGCTTTCCTCCTCATTCTCCAGGTCCGAAATATTCCGAGCAGGTCTAAAACCTCAAATCGCGCCGTCTGATTTAACAGGTTTCGCGTGCGCTAAATCCGTTTTTAATAGTTTATTAGGTTACAATACGTCGTTGTGGGGTACAATTTAAATCGGTTGGTTTAAGGAAGATCGGTTTGGTGAAAGGACGTGAGCCACATTGAAGCGGTAATATTTGATAATAAATATCGTATTTAAGTGAAGCGGTAATGAGGAGGTGGTCGAGATTTCCAGATGGGAGTGCACGGTCTGCGGATATATCTATGATCCGGAATTGGGGGACCCTGAAGGAGGGATTGAGCCGGGAACCCCTTTCGAGGATCTGCCCGATGACTGGGTCTGTCCCGAGTGCGGAGTGGGCAAGGAAGATTTCGAGATATTGGATTAACTTTTTAAGTTCTTGGTTTTCCAATGGTCTTGAGGAGGATTGAATATGCATGAGATGACCGAGAAATTCCTGAGGGAGGCTTTCGCAGGAGAGAGCATGGCCCACATGCGTTACGCCATCTTCGCGGACCAGGCGGAGAAGGATGGATTACCGGAGCTTGCGCGGCTTTTCCGGGCCATTTCCTATGCGGAGAGGGTGCATGCGGAGAACCACTATCGCGCTCTGGGAGAAGTGGGCAGGAATGAGAGTAATATCCAGATCTGCATCGATGGGGAAAACTATGAGATCAATGAGATGTACCCCGTCTTTAACGCGACGGCAAAGTTACAGGAAGAGAGCGAGGCGGAGAAAACCACTTACTATGCTCTAGAGGCGGAAAAGATACACGCGGAGATGTATGCGAAAGCGAAGAAGGTGGTGGGGGCCGGTGAAGACTTAGATATCGGCACCATCCAGATTTGTAGCGTGTGCGGTCATACCCGGGAAGGGGAAGCGCCAGAAAAATGTCCCATCTGCGGGGCGAGTCGGGATAAGTTCCGCGCGTTTTAAAGGCTTGAAGTAAAGCTAAGTTATAACTTAGATTATTTTCGGATTAAACATAAGCGGTGGATTTTATCGGCGATTTCTTTTCTAAGTTGGGGTAAAATCTTCTACCAATTTATTCCAGGAGAAGTCATGGAATGTGATTGTGCAGAAAGAATTGAAATAGAGAGTGGGATTATAGATAAAACCCGACCTCATCCATTGGTAATGGCCGCTCGCTTTATCGTTATGGGAGAGGCATTTTTTGTGGCTTTACGGGAGATGCTCAAGGAACGCAAACCAGGCTTTATTTGGGTGTGGTTAGGCGGTTGGGCTCTCTTCCTTACCCTGCCCCGTTATCTTATCTGCGCAAGATGTGATGGTTATGGCGAGATGTGCTATTCCTATTACTTAGGCAAATACACCAGCAATCTCTTCCCTAGGTCATCGGGGAAGGTGGGCAGATTGGGATTGGGGTTGGAAATTCTCTCCTTGAGCACTATTTTCTGGACTCCGGTCTTCGCCCTGCGGGGGAGCAGAAAAAAATTGTTTCGCTACCTCTCGCTTTTAAACCTGGTCCTGGCGGGTCAATTTTTCCATGCTTGTAGATATTGCGGCATGCATTCAAAAGAAGAGTGGAAAAAGGTTTGCCCGGCTTTTCGTTTCTGGAGCGGAAGAGCGAGATTACAGCGAGTAGATATTTAGTTGACTGGCAAGTGATAGTTGAGTTTTCCCAGAAATGAATTTTGGCTAAGGATTTTCCGGTGGGAATCTCCTCTATGCTTGGCCCATTAAATTGGATAGAAATAAAAATTAGCGAAAATTAGAGGAAATGGGAATTTACACAAGGTGGTCGATCCGTATGTCGAAAAAGGAGGCTTGATGGAAAACAAATTATGGCTGAAACGAGTTATCGCGTTCCTAGCTGTCGCTCATCCTATCGAGGCGTTAATCGCCAGACGCATGGCTAAGGAAAGGGGAAAGAACCCCAATCTATGGTTTTTCCTCACCCTAATATTCGGGATTTTTTCCTTGAGGAAACTGAGAAAAATAAAGCCAGCTGAAACTGAGGGATAAGATGAAGGCAAAGTTCGGCCTCCGATTTATTTACATAATGTCGAATTGAAATTGGTTTTCATTTATCCTCTCTATTGGCGATTGTTTCCTTATTGCGGATAGCCGGATTTCCATTTGCCGAGTAAATGGAGAAAGTAGCCCCATTGCTTTATATGATGTGAGTAGTTTGCTCCAGCGATAAAGCGTTAGGGGTATTTTATTTATATGCCGGTCACTTTTAGAGTTAAAGAGGGAGATCCTATCTCTTTTTATGGGTTTTGATCATGATCTCCACCACTTCCCGAGAGGAGTATTGGGGTTGGTGGTTCAGGGCCTCCCTGGTGAGATGGTCTGATGCCACCCAGCGATACCTGATGAAGTCGATCATACCCGAGGGGCCCTCTATTAAGGGAGCGTGCAGTTTCCACAGAATGTCTATAGCAGGATAGATGAGCTTTTCCGGAAAGTTGATGATGCGTTTGCCCAACAGTTTGGAGATCTCCTCTACGCCGATAACTCCTTCCCCGATCGCGTGGAAGAAACCCACTTTTTTCTGGTCGTATATCTTGCGGAAAACAGTAGCCACGTCGTCCTCGTGCACGAATTGCATCTCTGGCATAGCCTTTGCCGTTGTGGGGAGAAAAGGTAGGCGAAGGAGAAAACGGGAGAGATAATTGTCCACATTAGGTCCGTAAACGATGCAGGGTCTTACCACCGCTACCCCGATATTAGGATTCTCTTCTTTGAACCGTTCGATAAGTTTCTCCACCTCGTACTTGTCGGAGGCATAAGTATAGTTTGGTTGCCTGCGGGGAGGATCATTTTCAGTGAGAAACTCGGGATTATCGGGGAAAGCCCCAAAGGCGGAGGTGGAACTGGCGACGATAAGATGCTCAGCTTCACAGGCTGCGGTGGCATCCAGCACGTTTTTAGAACCTCTGACATCTATATCATGCATAAGGGCATCGTCGTGTAACGGGTTGACGATGAAGGCCAAATGGATGACTTCTTTAACTTTTTTGGACTTCAAAAGCTCAAATATTCTGGGATCTCGCACGTCCAACCTATGAAACTCCAGCTTGTTGAAGTCTCCCTGTGGCGTTTTCACATCGATCCCCACTATTTTCTGGACCTCTGGATCATCTTCGAGCTGGTGGAGCAGACGAGTTCCGATGTATCCTGAAACTCCGGTAATCGCCACGATCGACATCTTTGTCCCCCTTTCTCAGCAGAGCTTAACCCTCGATTTCAAGCAGCAATATTTTAATATATAGCCCGGGTTCTTCCAATACTTCTAAGATATCGACCCTTTTGGGTGTTACCCTCGCTTATCTTCGTGAGAAAACGTGGCTTTATCTGGGAGGCGAAACGCTTCACCTAGTTTTATAGGCATCCGCTTCCAAGAATCTCTTTCTTTTACATGTATCCCGAAATTCGAGCGCGAACAGCATCAGATGATAGGAGGCTTTCTCTTTAATGAATTGGATTGTCATTATATAATATCTTTACCTTGATGTCGGAATAGGGTGAATGTCCTAGTGTCTCCGGACAGTCTCTTCAAAGGGAGGAACTATGGCCAAGGACAAAGATGAAAAAATCGCTATTTTACGCCGTTTGAACAGGATAGAGGGGCAAGTTAGAGGGATAGCTCGCATGGTTCAAGAGGACGAGAACTGTGAGGACATCCTAGTTCAGATAGCCGCGGTGAAGGCGGCAGTGGACCGGGTGGGGGTAAAACTGATGGGCCATAAAATGAAGGAGTGTCTGGAGCAGAAAGGTATTTCGAAACAGGAGTCTATAGACAGGGCTATCGATATTTTCTTACGTTTTACCCAAACTATGGGCTCGGTGGGAAGCTTAGAAAAACGCTGATGCTTCCCGGCTTTTTAAGTCAGTGGTAATCCAGCAAGTAGGAAGATAATCATCACTCTCTATATTAATACTTTTTATAAAGCCGTCCTTTGTCCATAATTAGCCGCCTCATTCCCGCTGGGGATCAATCATATACCGTGATCCAGCTGAGCTGGAAACGGAGAAGCTGGTTATTTCAAGATGGAAAGTTTTTTGCCCAGAAGAACTTTATCTTTTCAACGGATCCTCCATTTTCTATACCGCGCTTCCGCCCAAGGTCATTTTCCGTCATTTATCCGCCTGGCTAGAACAATGGGTTAGGCTTAGAGAAGCGCATTAGTGCATCCGCTTTCGTGGGAATGACGGTTGGTTATTTTATCTAAAATATTGAATATGTTCAAGCCCTCATCAGCTCTCCCATCATAGGCCCCAGCAGAGGGGGCATGACTCTCTCCATCACCCCGGGCAGCATGCGGGGCATCAGTTCGCGCATAGATGGGGACATCTCTGGCATCTTCTGTTCTAGGATGGGAAGCATGCGGGGTAGCATCAGTTTGAGCATGAGAGGCAACAGGCGCGAAGCCATAGAGGGTCCCACTTTGGTCATCGCCCAAACGATAGTCCTCTTGACGGGCGAAGGTAGAGCGCGCATTCCTTTTATGATGGCTGAGCTGGGCCCAGGAAGAGATAGCAGGAACTCTTCCATGAAGTCTGCCATACCCTGAGGAGTCATTAGTCTAATCATCTTGTCGAAAACGGCCCAGTTCCTGGCCACCTCGGCAGTGGGGTCCCCTAAAGGATAACCCAAAGCCTCTGAAACCACGGAGGCAAAATCGCGAACTGGCATTTCGCTTCCTGCGGCTTGGCTCCATACTCTCAATTGAAATTCGCAGCAAGGGCAGGTTGTGACTATGGCTTGAGCTTCGGTCTGTCGAGCTTCCTCAAGCCTTTTGGAGGCGATAGCCTCAGAAGTGGGCTTGGTTTCGCCGATAAGTGTGAGAACGCTACCACAACAGAGGGCGTCTTCACGGTTATGTTCCATCTCCACTAACGTGATCCCCGGAATGGCTTTCAGCACTTCCCTGGGCGCTTCGTAGATACCTCCGTGGCGTCCAATGTGGCAAGGATCGTGCCATGTGATCTTCATGGGAATATTATTTACAAATTGTAATTTATTTTCCGCAAGAAGTTCTGCGGCAACCTCCGAAATATGTTTTACCTCCACCTCCCATTCGATTCCAAGCTTCTCGGCCCATTGTTTATAGTGGTGGGATAAAGTGACCCAGCAACCCGGGCATGAGGCTATCAAAGTCTTGATCCCCCTGCCCTTTATTTCCTCTATATTCTTGCGCACAGCTTTTTCGAACAGGTCCCATTTTCCGCTCATAAGAAAAGGAATGCCGCAACAAGTCTCCTTCTCCCCTAGATAAACGAATTCCAAACCTCCCTCCTTAAGTATGCGTACAGAGCCTTGGGCGATATCCTTCTCCACATAGGAAGCAGTGCAACCTGCCCAGTAACCCAAAGATCCTTCCTTGAGAACATCTATATCCTCGGGGAGCCAGGAGTCTCGATTCTCGGAAAAACTTGCCCAGATGTTGCTCTCCATATCGTAGGAAGCGCCCATCATCTCGAAAGGAGGAAATGTCTTAAATCTGCCGGAAGCGATTAGTTCGCCCCGCATGGATTCCCATAGGGATTCAATGGGCAAATCGGTCTGACATACGTTGTCACATTTTTTACACGTTGTACATAAAAGAAAGGTTCTTGCCATCTTTTCGTTTAAGGGAAGCCTGCCCTGGCTATATCTCTTGAGGTAATACCATTTGCCGCGAGGGGAAGCGCTTTCCCAACCCCTGCCAGAGTAGAGAGTACATTCTTGGACGCAGTATCCACATTGAGCGCAGGTGTAAGCGGCGGTTTCCAACTCTTGAGGCAATTTTTTCCTCAAAGAGGGGATATTCTTGGGAAGAAGCCAGCCCATTCTCCAACCTAGCGGGGCCAGAGGTGTCGCAAAGGACAGGAAATAGTCTAAAAGGCGGACCTTAGCCGGTCTGTGCTCGTCAACTAGTAATTTGCCTGGATTCATAATTCCCGAAGGATCATGGTCTATTCGATAGCGGCGCAGAAATTCGCTTTTTGTTTTGCCCCACCGTTCCTCAAAGCTAGGCGCAAAGTAAAGACCGATCCCGTAAGGCTTTCCCCCTCGCTTTCGCACCAGGCTTAGAAAATGCAAGGATTTGGCGAATTCAAGGGTGAACGCAGGAGACCTGGTGTCCGAAGGGATAAAACCTAGAAGAATCGCCCATCCGTCGGAGGTAAGCGTAGCCTCGATGCTCATATCGGGAATGGACTTCTCCGTGGCGGCGAAAACGGTTGAAAGATACTCCCAAGGTATCATGGCTTCGGCGGGGATAAGGGAGGGGCCCAGCTTGCGAAGGCGCATGGGATTAAACCTCTCTTCCCATTCGTGGAGAGCCTGTTTCTGAGGAAGTTGTTTCCCCCCATGGCGTGAAGCGATTCTTACGAGATGCCTCTCCGTCTCTGGTGAGGGATTTTCCAACACCACAAGTGCTAAATAGGTAACGGGAAGGGGGTCTTCGGCATCAAGCTGGTTTTTAATTTTAGCTAATTGGGGGTTGAGAATTTGTAGGTGGTAGATGTCAAGGTCAGTGCCCAGTTCTCGCATAAAGGACTGGATTCCCAGATAGCCCTTGAATGAGAAGAGTAAGGGGATCTCCTCGCCCGCTTTACGAACCTTAAGCCTTACTGCGGTGATGATCCCGGTGATGCCCTCCGCACCGTAGTATTTCCAAAGGTCACTCCCTCCAATTTCTTGTAGATTTCCCTCGGGAGAAACTACTTCCAGGCTTTCCAGGTTGCTTTCCAGGGAACCGTAACTATAACTCCCAATGCCATAGCCACCCTCAGCCACCCAGCCCCCCACTGTTGAGGAAGGAGCACTGGAGGGGTAGACGCGCAGGGCAAAGCCCTCTTTTCCAAGGGCTGTTTCTAGATGCTTCCAGATTACCCCTGCATCCACCAGTGCGGTTTCACTTTGGGGATCGATTTCCCTAATTGTGTTCAGCGAGGTGAGGTCGATTACCATGCCCCCGCTGGAGGGCAACGCTCCACCATAGCCGCTGGTAGCGGAGCCTCTAGGAACAATAGGAATTCCTCGGCTGCGAGCTAGCTTTACCAGGTGAATTATTTCTTGGACGCCCCTGACCTTTACCACCACTTCCGCCTGGGGTCGTAACAGTTTTTCTATGATGCTTGGAAATTCCCCCATATCATGGGAATAAAGGTCCAGCTCAATATCATCCCAGGTCACTCGGTCGCCAAGATCTTGTTTGAGAGATACCTTGAATTGTTTGGTAACTTTTCCAGCCAATATCTCCACCTCCAAAAACTTCGCGCTAGCGAGCCTTCGCCTTTCCATCATTTCGTAAAGCTTTGTTTCGGCCGAAAATATACCCTTAGGGGTATATTGTCAATAGTTTATATCATGCATTAAAGGTGAATAATTTTCGGGATCACGCGTTGTTCATCAGGAATTTAAAGGGTTGGGGCAAGAAAAGCCTATTGTTTGTGGATTTTACAGTGGATGCCGAATGACTAGTGTTGAGCTGTTCCGCTTATCAAACTTATCTGTGAGGTGGGGATGAGAAAATTGCACGTCAATTTATGGGACGGCACTGTTAGCCTCGCGGACTCGGGTCTTTTACCCGAAAGACCCTTTGAATGGATATTGTACGAATGATGGAGGGTGAAGCGAAGCGCCAATTTGGTTAAGGAAAAATAAGCATAATTACGGTCATGCATCTAAAGCAAATCTTTAGGCAAAAACCCAAGATTCGTTGTTACGGAACTGTTACGATAATGCAAAATTTCTGTGACTATTTTCATGTTTGCCCAGGTTAATAGTTGAGTGGGATTATGCCCAGGGATTAATATTCTTACAGCGAACCCGGTTGCAAAGCGGTGGTGACAGAAACATTAGCGGAGGGAAATATAAGCTGTGTAATGATATAATTAAAGGGCCTTTTAGAATGTAATCCTCGAGCTCCAACATTAATTCATCGATAGGTTGATTATAAGAGATAAAGGTAAGGAATGCGGCTGGAAGTGGTCTTGATGAGAAAGATTTTGTATTTATGGATGATAAGTTTGGCATTCCTTCTTGTTTTCTCTCTCGCCCCGTATGGTTTGGCGGACGCTTATGAAAAACCGCAGATTGACATTATAGAGCCGGCGAGGGCGCCAATAGGAAGCGAGATCACTATCAATGGCGCCCACTTTGGCGATATGCGAGAGGGATCTCGCGTAGTGTTTGGCTCTGTAGAAGCTACACAGTATATCCGCTGGTCGGATTCTCAAATAAAAGTGATTGTGCCTTATGGGTCATATCCGGATAGCCAGTTGCAAGTTAAGGTCATAACCCCTGGGGGAAGTTCTTATGGGGCCAGATTCGAGCTGGAGCCCCGCGCTATGGTCCTGGCCGAAGGTTTCACAGGTAAAGGTTTCCAAGAATATATAATACTGGGCAATCCTCAAGCTTTCGAGGTTAAGGTTAAATTACTATATATCTTCGCGGACGGCACGTATATGGAAAGGGGCATGATAGTTCCCCCCCAATCCAGGGTAACCGTCGACGTGAACAGGGATGTGGGCGAGGAAGAGGAAGTATCTGCATTGATTTTCTCAGATATCTATATTGTGGTGGAACGGCCTATCTACTTCGATTACCGGGGATGGACAGGAGGACACAATATTGTAGCAGGACGCAAAGCCAGCAAAACTTGGTATTTCGCGGAGGGATCTACTGAGCCAGGATTCGATGAATACTTGGCGGTTCTCAACCCCACGGAGAAAGAGGCCAATTTGGTCTTCCGTTTTCAGATAGAGGACGCGGGAGAAATTTTCCGTTACGGGAGCGTGCCCGCCTATTCACGGAAGACATTCAAATTAAACGATCTGCTGGGTTCGGGATGCCGAGCTTCATTGGCCTTAAAATCGGACCAATTCGTTGTGGCAGAGAGAAGCATGTACTTCGGCCACGAAGACAGTCGGAGCGGTGGCCATTGCGAAATGGGTTTACCGGGATTTCCCAGTTCAGGACCTTTTTCCTACTACTTCGCTGAGGGCAGCACTTTCGGCGGCTTCGATGAATATCTGATATTACAAAACCCCGATTCAGCTATTCCAGTGGTGGTGGATGTGACCTATAGGTTCCGGGCGGGCCAGGGGGACCCAATTCGTAAGCAGTATCGGTTGGAGCCAGGGCAGAGACGCACTATCTTCTTGCCCGATGATGTGGGGAGAGGCAAGGATGTCTCTGTTGCGCTGCAATCGGATTCACCATTCGTCGCGGAACGCTCTATCTTCTATCGATATGATTTTTCCGATATTAGTGTATATGGTGGAGATTGCATCGTCGGTGCCCGGAAAACTTCCCTCCAATGGTACTTCTCCGAGGGTTTTACCGGGCCGGATTTCCACGAATGGCTGTCACTTTTCAATCCCGGAGAAGAGGATTCCCTAGTGGAAGTCACCTATTTCACTCCATCGGGAGTTTTACATCCCGCGAGAATCACTGTTCCCGCAGGAAGTAGGGAGACTTTTATGGTGAATGACCATGCGGGCAGAAACATCTTGCTCTCCTGCCAGATTAGAGTCATTTCTGGGCCGGGTATCGTGGCGGAAAGACCCATGTATTTCCGATTATCCCAAACTGAGGATGGAGATACGGCGGTTGAAGGGGGACATACTTCGCTGGGCGATGTCCCCTATGCCGGCGATGCCCTTGAAGATTACACTTCCAACTGTTGCAGTAATCTAATGGAAGCCCTAAGTCCCTTCTTTCAGGAAAAGGCTCGGAGGTTATGGAAGTAACTTAATAGTCTAATGAAATTAAACAGAAGGGCACGGTTAAAACCGTGCCCTTCGTATTCACGCCAAGCCTCTAAAAGTTTTGAGTAAGGCTTAAACTACAGCCCCAATATAGCCACGCTGCATACGTTATTGGTGGGAACGCCCCCTAAATTATGGGTAAGGCCTAGCTCGGCGTTCTTTACCAGGCGATCCTCTGGCCAGCGACGCAGTAACTGATTGTACATCTCGTAGATCATGCGCAGGCCCGAGGCGCCGATAGGATGACCGAAACACTTCAGGCCTCCGTCCACCTGGCAAGGCACTCCGCCGTCCAGGTCGAAGAACCCATTGAGCACGTCGTCTACCGCGCCCCCCTCTGGGGATATGTGTAAGTCTTCCATGGTCACCAGCTCGGTGATGGAGAAGCAGTCGTGTACCTCCATCATGGAGATCTCCTTACGGGGGTCCTTTATCCCTGCTTCTTGGTATGCCCGCTGGGAGGCTAACCTGGTGGTAGCCACATAGGAACCGTCCCATTTGGTATAGCCGGCCTCTTCTCCAGAAGATACCGCTATCTGCAACGCCTTAACCTTAACCATCTCCTCGTTGGGTTTGATCTTGCGGAAGATTTCCGGGGTAGTGACGATGGCCATGGCCGCACCGTCGCTCACACCACAACAGTCGAAGAGCCCCAATGGATAGGCGATCATAGGGGCGCCGGCGATCTGCTCTTTGGATATCGCTTTACGGAGATGGGCTTTGGGGTTCTTAGCCCCGTTTTGGTGGCTCTTCCAGGAGACATGGGTCATGGCCTCTTTTATTTTTTCCATGGGGATGCCTGTGCGGGCGGAGTAGCCCGTGGCCAACTGCGCGAACATCCCCGGCGCGGTGGCATTAGGTCCGATCATCACCATCAACTGCCCGAAGGCTGGGGAATTGGGTAAACCTCCATATCCCGTGTCTTTCAGCTTCTCCACTCCCATGGCAAGAGCGATGTCGCAAGCCCCAGAGGCCACCGCATAGACCGCTCCGCGGAAAGATTCCGTCCCCGAAGCGCAGAAATTCTCGCATCTGGTTACCGGTATCATGGGAAGGTGCAGAACGCTGGAAACGTAAGTGCCACCCTTTCCGATGTTCACTTCATCGATATGACTGCCCAGCCATGCTGCCTGAATATCTTTCTTCTCGATTTGGGCATCTTCCAAGCACTCCTTGAACGCCTCCACCAGCAGGTCGCTGGAGTCTGCCTCGAAACGTTCCCCAAACTTGGTGCATCCCATGCCCAGGATGACTACCTTATCTTTTATTCCCTCTGCCATTTATGACACCTCCTCCATTACTGGGACCGCCTTCCAGAAATAGAAGGTGATATCCCTCTTGGGGTCGTAGTATTTGATTCGGAAGCTAAATTCCACCGGTTTGCCCACTGCCAGGTCCTCCAGAGTGCAGTCGGTGAAGTCCATCAGGGTACGCCCTCCGCCGTTAAAGTTCACGTTGCCGTAGATGGCTGGAGGGTTGATGGAGGCGGCCAGCAGGTCCGAGGTGAAGGTGAAGATGGTTCCGCCTTTGTCCGCAATATAAACTCGGTCCATCTCATCGATGGCGCCGCAATCCGGGTTGACGCAAATGCGCTGGGGTGGCCATTGCTGGGTGCCGCACTTACGACAGACCGTTCCCTCCAATCCTAGGATTGCCTTATGTGCTCTCCATTCCAGCGACCAGCGGGTCACGAAGTCTTCTTCGCCGCGTAAGCCGGTATCCGCGGGAGCCATATCACGCCATACTAGGTATTTCTGGTAATTATCCAATTCCGCCCTTCTGGCCAGTGATTTGGACACACGCGCGCGATCCTGTAATTTGGTGATATTATCGGTTACCTCGAAATAAATAGCGTCGCATCCATTTCCGTAGCTGACCAGCAGTATCTTATCTCCCGGATTTACTTCTTCTAGCGCCTTGGCGAGCATTAGCAGGGCATGGGTCGCTCCGGAATCGCCTACCGTGGTCACCATATCATCCTGGACCTTTTCCGGTTCAATTCCTAATTTCGCCCCGATGCTCTTGCGAGCGCCTCCGTAATAACAGGGATAGACCACTTTGGCGAAGTCTCCCGGGGCCACGCCATATTTATTGCAAAGCCCTTCGATGGCTTGGGGTATGAACTGAGCGTAACCGAAGTCTCTTATCCACCGCTCTTCCCACTGTCGGTCGAATTTTGACCATGCTCCCCTCATGTGGTCCACAAAGTCGTGTGTAACCGAATAAGACCCTTTGTATTCGGCGATTACGTCGGTATCTGAAACCAACATGGCCGCACCAGCGTCGCCAAAGAACATCTCCTGAACCGAGCCCATCTTGCCCAAACGACTATCGCCAGCGCATACTATCGCATTGGAGCCGCTTCCCGCTGATACGAACTCGATGGCGGAGAGCAAGGCACTGGTTCCTGCTTTCAGGGAACCACCGAAATCCGCCGACCGGATGTCGTCCCGAGCGCAAAGAGCTCCAGCCACGATGCCTGAGTTCTGCCTCTCTTTATATGGAGCGGTGGTAGAGGCGAAGTAAACCGCATCCAGGCTTTGGCGGTCGAAACCTTTCAAGCAGTTAATACCAGCGGCTACCGCCATGGTTAACGAATCCTCGTCGAAATTGCAGACCGCCTTCTCCCCCCTGGCGTTCATGATCAGGGCAGGGTTTAACCAACCCATAGCTCCAAAGATGATCATTTTGTTAAGCCGGTAGCGGGGCACATAGCCTCCGTAAGAACTTATACCTACCATTTCATTACTCCCTCCTTTTCTTCTAGATAATCACTCTCCGATCCCTTTTTGCATATGTTACTGAAGACGTTTATGCGAAACTTACTTCATAAAAGTGGGGATATATCCGTCTTAGTTCTTTCTCTATATCTTTCTTCTCGCTTTCCTCGACGATGCGCTCAACCTCCGATACCCAGAGGCCATTGGGAGTTTGGCGGTCTTTAAGAGAGAGGATATATCCGGGCACGAAAATAAATCCTAGTCCTCCAGATCCGCAACAAGAAGTCTCCACTACAGCCATCTTTACTTCGTAAAGTACCCTTCGGCCATTATATTCTAACACATCTTCTTCAAGAACCGTATAGTATCCGGCTATGCTACGGACCTCTTCACCTATCTTTTGATGTACGTGCTCAAATTTGTTCATTTTAGATGTATTGATCTAACCTTTCCAATGCGTTTTCCCAAAGACGCTTTACCATATAATAATAACTCATTCTGAAGTGCTTTCTAGTCCCGCTCCATTGAGGGGACAAGCGATGAGAGTTAAGACGGCATTTGATAACCGTCGGCCTAATTTTGTACGCCATTCTTAAACCAGTTCTTGTAAATTCCACATTCCTATTGCTGCGGCGATAAGGCCCCCTCGGTAAATGTGCAATTGGGATCCCAAAGTAGCCATTCCTCTATTCCCAGGTCGTAACAGGCTTGAATCTGTGCCTTCACCTCTTTGGGGCCGTAATTTATTTTGAGGGAAAAGTCCTGCAGCCATGGGCGCAGTTTGCAACCGGTTCCCTCTATTTTCTTCTTAAAGTCCACCAAGCTCTTATACACGGTCTCGTAAGGGTTTGCCTCGGGAACGCGGATATTGTATTCCCCCAAATGATAGTGGGAAGGGTAGACCATGGGGGATAAGTAATCCACGGAGGACGCGATGGCGGTCACATCTTGGCCAATGCCCATACTTCCTTGACCGGAGGCGGTCAAACCGAAGAGATCGATGGACAACACCACCCCCAAGGGCTTTAGGTTCTCCGCGAGGAACCTACAGAAGTCGGTGATGACTTCCTCTTTAGCCCTACCATCGTTGTGAGGGAATACACAGGTGGTAGTATCTCCATCGGAGGGAAAACGCACATAGTCGAATTGGATCTCGTCGAACCCGTTAGCAGCCGCTTCTTTAGCCAGATCCAGGATATAATTCCATACCTCCTTGCTGTAAGGGTCCAGCCATTGCCCGTTGCCCCAAGGTTTCCCGCGCTTGTCTTGAACCGCCAAATCAGGCCTTTTTTTGGCCAGGACGGGGTCTTTAAAACAGACGATGCGGGCTATCGTATATATGTCTTTATACCAGCATTTATCCATAACCTTACCCAGGTCAATTCCCCCTTTGGTCATATCCAACCCGAGTTGGTTAGCTAATTCTACGGAGCTGTCATAACCCACTCGGCCGGATTCGTCTTTGGTGTCTATCTCTAAAGAGTTAAGTTCAGTTCTCTCTACCAATGAAACTAAGTTGGCGAAGAGCTTACTGTCGGCGGCGACCCATATGGATACGTGCACTCCTTTTATCTTGGGAATTGGCGTGGTCTTTAAGGAAATCTGCTGGTGGTTACCTGCCACGTCTGTAGCTTCTAAGTTAACCATGGGATAGTCATAGCGGTTTACTATGAAGCTGAATAGACCTTCCCTATCAAAAGAAATTTGTTTACCTTCCAGTTTTAACGAAACCGCTTCCTCTACCCTTCCTTTTATTGCAGTTATACCGTCATCGCGCACCTCCATCTGTTCAATAGTTATCTGAGGAGGCGTGGTGTCCACCATGAAATCGCTTCTTTTCTCGCATTTTCCTTTATAGACAACTTCCAGGCGATGAACTCCGTCTTTAATGTCTACCTTACCGGTGATCTCCTGAGGCTGTTCCATATTCATTTCTGCGGTACGGTCCTCGCCATCTATGAGGATGGATAAGAATGAAGGCTCATATTTCTGCCCGATGTCAATTTTCACAGACACTGGGTTGGATGTTATCACCGCTCTGTTAGAGGGTTCTATCTTCCTTATCAGAGGGGAGCGTAGGACGATAATCAGCAGAATTATAAGAAATATTATGGCGGCGAGAATGCCTAGATTTAACCAGCCCTTTCTGGTAATGCGGTATCTTCTTTTGAATTTGGGTTGCGTTTTCTTGGCGACTAGCTTATGGGAGACTGCGCCGGTCATCCGGCGTACCCTCCGTTTTCTAGAGAAGATTCTCCTTCGGTCAACCCTGCTGGCGTACATCTATAGGGTGATTCCTTCCTGTCTCCAATCAGTAAGTTCTCAACTTCTTTTCCCCCAGGGACGCTTGGTTGACCCGGGGCAGCATGTGTTTAGGCACTGTTATGACATTGGGATCGCCGTCGCTCACATATCTCCTCTCCGGATTTTCTCGGAAGTATTGAAGCCATGCTTCCGATCCACACCTTCCTGAGTCAAGGGACGGGTGCAGCGCCTGTATTCGTGGGAGGCGCATGGGGTTGAAACTATAATCAACAGGGGATGGCGCGGGTTGAGCCCCCACAAGAAGGGAGGAGAGAAAATGATACTCCACATCCTCAAATTTCCCTGAGGTTAAAATGGATGGGTCCTTTGGCTCCGCACCCAGAGGAAGAGCTATACTTTTCTCCTCATAATCTTTAAGATACTTCCTCACCATTTGTATGTTCATGACGATCTCCTGGACCGCTTTCTCATTGGATAGGTTGGAGAGTTGGAGATGATTGTAAGTATGGTTGCCAATATCATAACCGTGTTCCACAAGGTATTTTAACTTAGCCTCGATGTATTCCTCCTGGCCGAAGAGGGAGGGGAGTACGTAAAAAGTCGCAGTCATGTTGAAGTCAGGGTGCTGTTTGGAGAACTCTTCCATGATGCCTACGGCACAGTTAGGGTCGATTGCCAGCTTGTCGCCTTCCTTTATATATTTAAACTGGCTGATGGTGGAGTCGTCGAAGGTTAATATTACTGGGGTGTAACCCGCGGGTACCTTAATATTGTTGGTAACGTAGTCTTTAAGGCTGATACAGCGGTAATTCTCATCGTAAAGCGTCTGCAGGTCTTTGCGGAAATTTTCCACGCTCCGCGACCATCTGCCTTCCTCTCCAATGGTATGGTATTCCAAAACCATAACCGATCCCAACTCATTTACCTTCATCCGGTTGAGGTCAGCTAGGATGGAGCCCTCCATGATGGTGCTCTCCAGTTGACTGCCTGCGTCATTTCCAATTACTAGCGTAAGCACCAGTGTGAGCACTACAACGATTATCAAAATCGATATGACTATATAGAATCGAGGGGTGAATTTGACCTTTTTCACGGGTCTTCTTCGGGCTGTAGGTTTTTCCCAAGTTTCCTCCATAAATCCTCCTTATAAGTAAAAATAGTTTATCATTAGAGGTCATTTTTTCAAATAACCGGCACTCGCTCCATGATTTTGGACATTTCAAACTACCCGCAAGTTCCTGATAAATGTATGAGCTTCTTATAAGGTCGGGGACCACCCACTGGAGTAACCCTTGATTATTTTATAAAAAGCGGTATGGCGTTTGAATTGTTTATAAGCCGCCATCCTATCACTAACATTGACTAACGCATGGCCTTTTGACCTGTTTTTTTCCATGAAATTCCAAATAGAAACCATATCTGCAGATATTGATTTTATCCGCGAATATGACATAATAAATAAACGAAAAAAGGCATGACAGGCGACCTGAGAAGGTCGGCACCCAGCCTCGGGGTGCCGATTGTTTGTTTATGACGATAAAGAGCTGGAGGCTGGATGAACGGGCAGGTTTATAATAAGAGAATCTTGATGGTGGACAACTACGATTCCTTCACCTATAACTTGGTTCAGTTTATGGGCATACTAGGAGCCGAACTCATTGTATTTCGCAATGATCATATGACCTTGCGACAAGTGATAGAGTTAAAACCACAGGGCATTGTTATATCCCCAGGTCCTAAAGCTCCCAGGGATGCGGGCATATCAAAGGAAGTCATAATGGAAATGGGTGCGCGAATTCCTATTCTGGGAGTTTGTCTGGGGCATCAATGCATCGGAGAGGTTTTTGGGGGAAAGGTGGGTAGAGCGCCCTATGTTATGCACGGAAAAACCTCCACCATTTACCATGATGGAAGGGGCATTTTCAAAGGTTTGAAAAATCCACTGAAAGCGGCACGCTATCACTCATTAATAGTTTACGAAGAGGGGCTTCCGGCCAGTTTGGAGATAACCAGTAGGACCGAGGACGGAATAATCATGGGGCTGAGGCATAAAGAATACCCTATCGAAGGCATACAATTTCATCCCGAGTCTTTTATGACCGAGGAAGGGATGGCCATTTTGAAAAATTTCCTGGAGGCATGTCCATGAAAGGGATTGTACAGGAAAAATCGTGCATTCTGCATGTGGAGATAGAGGAGATAAAGGATCCTCAAGCTCCTGAGGAACTCTTCGAAAAGCTAGCATTACTGCCCTACTCGACATTTCTTGATTCCAGCCTGAGGATGCCAGGCTACGGGGAGCACTCTTTTATCGGTTTCCATCCCTATCTGGTTATAAGCTTTAAAAATAATGTAACCACGTATTTTTCCAGGGAGCATGGGCAGGGAACCGCCAAAGGTCATCCTCTGCAAATTTTAAGAGAAGCGCTTTATTCCAGGCGGATAGAGTTGGACGACCCCCGTCTTCCTCCTTTTATCGGTGGGGGGGTGGGCTATCTATCCTATGAGCTTGGCCGCTATATAGAAAAGCTTCCCGCCACGGTTGTGGACGATTATCAACTTCCGGAGATGGTGTTCGCATTTTACGATAAGGTAATAGCCTACGATCACAATACGCGGAAATCCTATTTAGTGGTAAGTTCGCCTGATAACCCCTCGGAAGAGGTGGCTAGGGCATGGAAGATCCTGGAGGGACCCGCCCCGGTCTTTCGCTGGGAGAAAAAGGGAAAAGAGCCGGTATTTTCCTCTAATTTCACCAAGGAACAGTATTTGGAAGCGGTACGCAGAGTTATCGAGTACATAAAAGCTGGCGATATTTACCAAGCTAACCTTTCCCAGAGATTTAACACTACTCTGAGAATCCATCCGTGGAAGATGTACAAGCGATTACGCCAGGTTAACGCCGCTCCTTTCTCTGCCTATCTCAATCTGAGAGAGGCGCAGGTGTGCTCCTCTTCGCCGGAGCGTTTTTTAAAGATAGATGGGGATCTGGTGGAAACCCGACCTATTAAGGGGACAAGACGCCGCTCCCCCGATCCACGGGAAGATCGCCGGCTTAAAGAGGAACTTCAATCGAGCGCCAAAGATAGGGCAGAGCTTTCCATGATCGTGGACTTGGAACGCAACGATCTTGGCAGGACCTGCGAATATGGCAGTGTACGCGTTAGGGAACATGCGGTAATCGAGTCATATGCCACTGTTCACCATCTGGTTTCCACGGTAGAAGGAAGGTTGCATAAAGGGAAAGACGAAATCGATCTCCTGCGTGCCACTTTCCCCGGAGGATCGATTACCGGGGCGCCCAAGATAAGGTCGATGGAGATAATCGACGAACTGGAACCAACTGCCAGAAGCGTATACACCGGCTCCATAGGTTATCTGGGTTTCAACGGAAAAAGCGATTTAAACATCGCTATCCGTACCATTATTGTCCTAGGTGACCAGGCATATTTCCAAGTGGGAGGAGGCATAGTAGCGGATTCGTCACCAGAGGACGAGTATGAGGAGACTTTACATAAGGGCAAAGCTCTATTTGAAGCCTTAAGTTCTCTTTAAAAATCGCAACTCTTTAAGACTCATTTGAGAAGTTCATCTCTGGATGGGAATGATAAGGCGGCAAATGGGATTGATTATCGAAAATAAGCGAGGGTATAGAGTTGGGTTATTGCTATCTTAACGGTAGGTTCCTTTCGGAGGAAGAATCCCGCATATCCTGCCTTGATCGGGGTTTCCTCTACGGGGATGGCCTCTTCGAGACGCTCCCGGCTTACCGGGGTGTTCCCTTTCTCTTAGATAGACATTTTCGGCGACTGGAAAAGTCATGCGAAGCCCTCAGACTGATTCCTCCCAACGAGAAAGAATTGAAAGATATAGTTCGCAAACTGTTGGAGATGAACGGGATAGAATGTGGCTACATCCGCGTGACCCTCACCCGAGGTAAGCATCTTGGTGATTTAAGTTTGACCGTGCCGGATAGCCCCACCATTCTAGTGGTGGCGAGAGAATATGCGGGATATCCCGAGCGATATTACTTGGATGGAATTCGCGTCGGGATGTCCAACATAAGGCGAAACCCCGACTCTCCTTTATCTCGGCTCAAGACCTTGAATTACCTGGAATCCTTGATGGCTAGAAGCGAAGCTACGGAGCGGGAAGCGGAAGAAGTTCTCCTTCTCAATACCAAAGGAAAGGTTGCCGAGGCTTCCACCGCCAACATATTTTGGGCTTGCGGCGATAAGGTTTATACTCCCTCGGAGGAGTGCGGAGTATTGCCCGGGATAGTCCGGGGTTGGGTGCTGGAAAAAGCAGGAGAGCGCGGTTTAGAAACGGAAGTGGGTGAATTTCCCCTATCTCATCTTGAGAAAGCGGAGGAGATTTTCCTGACCAACTCGCTTATGGGTATCATGCCAGTCCGTCAATTTCGAGGAAGGGATCTCACCGCGGAATGTCCAGGGCCAATTACCCGGATGTTGATGGAGATTTATAATAAGGAGCTTTCTTCCCTGGGTAGATGATTCTACATTTTTGGGATTGCCATCTTTTATTTACGGGAATGGGCGTATGGGGTTCTCTCGCAGGATGAAAATTTTCCGCTCTCGCCCTTGGAGGATATCTAGAATCGTTAAGCAGACTACTTTTGAGACCCCCAAGCCGTAGGGGAATCCAAGAAAGAAGAGAAGATTCCAGGGGTCGATTCTTCCATTTCATACCAATTTTGTGGGGTCAATAGTTAGACATAAAAAAATAATATGGTGTAAAATAAATAAACAATCCCCCCTCTTTTGCTTTATGAATGTAGCTCGGTCTTTCTTCGGCATTTTCCCAAAATTTTCTATAAAAACCACGAAAAAGGTCTGCGATGCGAAAGCGGCCGCGTGTGTTTAACTTTAGCGTGTTTTCTTATAATCTAACTGAAGAATTGGTATTGAAGTATATCGTTTAAGATATCGTTGAGAGAAGAATTATTAAATGTTCAGAGGAGAACTGAGTTTGAGCCACGGTTGGAAGTGGAGAATAAAAGAGTACGAGATTGTAGATTCCACCAATAAAGAAGCGAGGAGGTTGGTGGAAAGCGGAGAAGGTCCTGGCCTTGTGGTATGGGCTCATCAACAGACTTGTGGCAAAGGCCGGTTTGGCCGCCCTTGGTGGAGCCTTCCCGGTAAGAGTCTCCTAGCAAGCCTGGTTTTCGATGAAATAAGCGGCTTGGATGCGACCCGTCTGGTTTCAGTTGCTTCTATAGCCGCTATAGTGGGAAAAGCCGGAAGCGGGCCCAAGATAAAATGGCCAAATGACCTCGTTTACGATAACAGGAAAGTAGCTGGGATTCTCACTGAATATGTCACCTTCAGAGGACTTCGATATGTGATCGTCGGTCTGGGTGTCAATGTAGGCTATCTTCCGGAAGAGCTGGAATCACATTCCGGCGTTTCTTCCACCTCCCTCTTGATGGAGGAGAAGAGTTTATGGGACATAAAGGAGCTTCTCCTCTCCCTGTTGGATGAGATAGACCTAAGGTTGAAGAAGAAAAGCCTGGACTGGTTTGAGGAATATAGCAGCAAGCTAGCCTATATCAATCAGGTTGTCACCGTGAAGCCACCTTACACTATTCTAGGAGAGAGGCATAAAAGAAAGAAAGAGATTCGCGGCGTAATGGAGGGCGTGGATGCCCAGGGTTATCTGATATTAAGATTGAATGATAGCACATATAGGATAGCGGCGGGCGATATAGCTGCCGAGGCCGATGGTTAGGAAATGATGGAAGGAAATCTATAAGAATAGTAAAGGTTACGCTGAAGCGGGGTGAATTTGAGAAGTGACTTACATCAAGAGAGGCCAGATAGAGGAGATGAAGAAGAAATACGGGGTGCCTCGGGAGCTGAAAATGGTTCTGGAAATCACGCCCCCTGAGTTTAATATGCTCTGTGCTTCCCGGAAGAACGAACGCTCACACGATATCACTCTCTTCATTTTCAAAGACCGCGATTACCGTGAGTTCGCCGCAATCGCCAAGCATTTCTTTCCCGTAGGGGTATACCGTGCTCCCAGCGGAGCTGCTCATCCGGGAGAAGATTTCGAGAATGGAGCCAAACGGGAAGCCCTTGAGGAGACAGGGCTGGAGATAGAGCTTGATCGTTTTATTCTAATAATCCACGCCACCTTCACCTGCGGACCTGAATTCGAGGATTGGACCAGTTATATCTTTACCGCGTTTCGAAAATCCGGCAGACTAGAGCACCGGGACAAGGAGGAGATAAGCGAGACGCGTTGGCTCACCCTGGAGGAATTGCAGAACGAGGTAAGGGAAAAATTGATGGCCACCGACATCATGCTCTTCCATTATCGTCTAGCCCTGCATGATTATTCCGTGGAGGAGATCAAGAAATTGCGCAGTGGGGAGCAGGAGAGCTAGCCCCCGATGCTTTCCGTCGAAAATTCTACGTGCATGGCTAGAGCGCGCGGAAAAGATTCTTAAGGTAAAGGAAACTTTATGGAGATCGATCGAAGATAACATATTTACATAATGTTAATTTAAGTGTTTAATCCAGAAAAAAGGAAAGATACTCACGGAAATTTAACATATATTGGCGCCCAAGACCTATTCCACATTGCCAACTCCAGTGATACCCCACATTAAGGCGTTGGTTTACTCGAATGGCGGACGAACATGGCGGCTCGCTTTCCAAGAAATCGCTTTATACGACTATGGTAATCGTGACATAGAAAAAGGGTAGAAGCGCTGGAATCATTGATTGACCATTGCTTCCTGTTGAGGGCTTGTCTGCAGAGCTAGCTTAATCTTGCGAAGGGAATCATATACGGCGCGGCGCACCTTATCATTCCTGTCATTGGAATATTTAGACAGGATATCCCAACTCTCCGGTGAAGGTAAGCAGCCTAAGGCGCGAGCAGCTTCCACCCGAAGTTCCTCTTTGCTAGAGCGGTTGAAGATGATGAAGGGTTTCTTCAACATGCGCTTGATTATCGGCACAGCGGATATATCGCCTATCTGTCCCAATGCCCAAATTGCCGCCGCTTGTACCGGGATAGCGTATTTTCTCTTGTAACGCATGGAGGAAGGCGGTTTGATGATCTCTAGGAGATCCGGAGCGGTGGAGATATCCTTGATTCTTCCTAGACCAAGACAACATTCCACCTGTACTTGTTCGTCGCGGTCCTTGAGCCCTTCTACCAAAAGCGATACGGTCTCCGGCGTGTGAATTTTAGCGATAGCTTTGATAGTCTCTCTGCGCACTTCGGGATTCTGGTGTTTGATGAACCGACTAAGGGACTGAATGATGGAGCGATTCCCGATTTCGGCGAGTATGGATATGATATTGCGGTACATATACCAGGGATTGTACTTTTCTAGGTCGTTAATTAGAGTCTTGATGGCATCTTTGCCAATGTGTTCCAGGGCGTCAAAAGTGATTTTACGGACCAGCATGTCCTCGCTTTCCTTAAGTACCTGGATCAATGGCTGGACCGATTTATTCTCAAATTTAATCATAATATTGGCTACTTCGGTTATGGTCTCCGCGTTCCCTTCCCGTAAAACGTCCGCCAGAGTGGTCAGCACGTCCTGGGAGGCGACACTGGAGATGGACTCTAAAGCGACTTTTTGCTGTTCAGGTTTGCGCAGATGGGTGGCGCTACAATGTTGCCAGAAGGTGTCGATTATCTCAATGGCCGCTCCGTAATCCTGGTTAAGAATAAATCGCTCCGCCAATTGGGAGAGTACTTTGGATATGGCGGAATAGGTCTCGGTCAGCTCTTTTTCTTTTTCCAGACGTTGCAGAAGATGATTCTTCATCTCATGGGCTATGGCGATTTCCTCGATCTCCTGGTCAAAACGGATAATATCCGGAAGTTTGCTCAGAGCTTGAACCGTCTTTAAACGGATTTCTGGGCTCATGTCGTTGAGATTCTCTAACAGTTTCAGGACAAGTTTTTCCGCGGTTTGGTAGTTCTTATTCCTGAACAATTTCTGGATTATGATGGGAATGTTCTGGTCAATAGTAAGATCTTGCTCCACATCGGTGATATCCAACCCCAGGCCTTCGCTGACAATAAAACTGGACAACTGGTACACCAGGGTGCTGTCTCCGGCTCCCCCTCCTTCCCCCCGCGATTCGCTGATCTTCTTCCACATATCCGCTTGGAAGATACGATCGTTTACCCTGGATTCCCAGGGCTTTCCCACGGACGCCGCGAAGATTTCATCCACCAGGCTAGAGAGAGCTTGGGCTCGTCGTTCCTTTTCGGGGTCTTGCCCATCCTCACCTTGGCTGATTTTAAGCATATCGTGTTCTCTCAATATATTTTCCAGAAGGTCAAGGATCTTTCCCTCGCGCAGATTTTCCAGCACCTGGCGGCGTCGCACCAGTTTCGCCAGAGTGGGAGGGGGTTCATATATGAGATATTCTTTAAGTTCCGAAGATTCCAGGAAGCCTACCGCCTTGGCGATCTCCGTCACATCCATTTCCACTAGCTCGGGCTGATCCAGTTCCTGAGTTAGCTGCGCCACTCTTTCCAAAGCGTCGATGATGGACATTAAAGCTTCTTCTGGTTCTTCTATTTCCGCGAGAATCTCCCTCAAAGCTTGCCGAAGCAGCATTCCCATCCGTGGTGGATTGGCCATGATATCTCCAAGGGCTTCCTCCCCGAGGTCCGAACGGGAGTCTTTGCCGAGCAGATATCCAATGAATCTTTCGTCCTTGAGTTTCTCCGCGAGGCGGGCCATCTCCTCATCGCGCAATTTTAACTCTATATCTTTTTCCGTTTCTTTGACGGCTACGTCCTCGTCTTCGCTCACGGAGATGTATCTGCGTTCGTTGACCAGGATGTTCTCTACTTGCCGTTTTTTCAGCGTTTCGGTAACCCCGCCCATGGAATGCAACTTATCCGGCTCCTCTCCCATCACTTCCAGGAAAGACCGGAACTCTTCCACGCTGACTCCATCAGAGAAGAGGATGCTGAATATGTCTCTACGGCGCAAAGAGGTGAGAAAAGCGACAACCGGGGGTCTGGCTTGGTCTCTTTCATCGAGTTTGACCCCGTTGACCAGAAGGAGATTGTTTGCCTCGCCCAAGGTAAGCTTGTTAGACATGGAGAGCAACTTGTTCAAGCGTTCATATCCTACTTCCACAGAGGTGGTGATCATGTCACTGGTCGAGGGGTACATATGGATGTTTACCAGGGCTGCGTTCAAGGCTATCAACAACTCGACGGCAGACTTGGCTAACTCGGCGTCGATGGTCTCTTCCGCTCCATCTATATTCCTGTCAATCTCATCCGCCATGCTATCTCTCGTTCCTCATAGACTAAATGGTGTGAACTTCCAGAAATAATCTATAACGATTATCGTCAATACTCCGCCAGCATCTTTAGAAAAAATCGGCTGACTCTCCCAACCATCACTTCTTTCATTATATTCCCTCAAGAGCGGATTATTACCTTTTTATTGGAATACACAGGGACAAGAGTGATGAATGGAAGTTTTGGGAAGCGGTTCTCAACCTTACCCGACTTGAATGGGATGGACCAACCTTAAACCGGGGAACCTCTTCTCTCTCGGATCTGTGAGCGATATGCGTCCGCAAATCTTGGGCAAGCTCAAAAATTATGATTTCGCACATCCATTTTTCTATTTTGGAAGAGGCGAGCTCACCGCCGATTCCAGGCTGGAAAGCGCCGCATTAATGCTGTTTATCATGCTGTCCAGCTGCGAATCAAGCTTCGCAAAGGTGCTCGATATCACTGAATTCAACTGAGAAGCCAGCGAATTGACGTTATGGCTATTGCCCGAGTTAAGCGAGGCTATTATCTGCTGGACGATGGTATTGAGCTGGCTTGTCATTGAATTGTAGATTTCATTATAAGCTTTCATGGAGTCAGGGGCATGAATGGCTTTGACACCGGAATGTATTTTTTCCATAAGAGAGTTCAACTGTTGAGAATTTTCCCTCTGTTGTTGAGTGTTAATCACCCCTGGCAATTTAGAGATACGGTCTACCAGTTGCTGGAGTTGATGAATCTTAGAAAACTCAGGCGCGATCTGCTTGAGATAGTCGATCTGGAGAACCGCTTGCACTAGCATCTGCTCTACGTAGTTATAATATGCTATTAACTCATCATAGAGAGCCGCATATTCTGCGGAAACATTCGAAACATCCTCCGCAGCCTCGATGACCGCGTTGGAGGCCGTCTCGACGTCATTCAAAAGATCCTCTAAGGCGGCGTCCATTTCTTCTACTTCTTGAGCATAGGTTTGAGGATCGGTTATGGCTTGTTGGGATTCTAAGTCGGCCATCTCCTTCGTCAATTCATCGACGCTATTCTTTATATCCTCATACTCCTTCAGCAGGTACTCGTTGTTGTAAGCGGTTTCTCCCGGGGTCCCTTCCTTTTTCCAGGGCTGGACCACCAATGCCACGATTAGGGCGATTACCAAGAGAATTACAGGTATCGTAAAAATCAAGATTTTAGCCCTGCTTCTGCCAAATTCATTTTTCCACCAGCAGCTCATGTGCATATCCTCCTTCTTCGATCGCTTATACATTGCCTAGCGCTCGATGGCGTACATCATCATGTCTATGCTGGCGGCGCTTAAAATCTTTCGAATAGCAATTTGTTAGACTGAATTTTACCTGAGAAGGTTCCATGGAACTGGTATATAAGCGGGACGTGGAAAGGTGACAGGTGAAATACAGAGCGAAAATCTTACGAATATTTTTATGCGTCATTAAAAGAGCCGATCGGGAATTTCTTGTAGTATGATGATAACGTAACATGTCCAATTATTTTCGCGACAACGCATCAATGCTGAGTTTTAGTTTTTCGCCTCGGAAGTTAATCAGCGTAAAGACTAACCATCCAGCTGAGCTTCGAGGAAACGGGGAAGCCCCGCATAATCGAATAAGGTCTCAACATTTACATATCCTTCGCGGATTGCCTGGAATGTGATTCTTTCCAACTGATGCGCTCCGGCCTCCATGAATAACCATCCCCTGGGTGATAGCCAAAATTTTGCGTTTTGTAAAATTTTCAAATGGAAGGAGATACCATTCTCTTTCGCCAGCAGCGCGATACGAGGCTCATGATTTTTTACTTCAGGGGGAAGTAGTTGAAATTCTTCTTCAGATACGTAAGGAGGATTGCTTAATATAAAGTCTATGCGACCCTTCAACTCCTCGGGCAATGATTCAAAGAGGTCGCTGTGATAGAATCTCACTCGGTCCTGGAGGCCTAACCTCACCGCGTTCTTTCTGGCTACTTCCAGCGCCTGGGTAGAGATGTCCGAGGCATGCACCTGCGCTGAGGGGTTTTCATAGGCTATGGATAAGGCGATACAACCGGATCCCGTGCCCAGATCCAGGACCACTGCCTCCCTCCTTCCCAGGCTCATCTTCTCAAGTCCCCTCTCAACCAATAACTCCGTTTCGGGACGGGGTATCATCACCTGGGGATTTACCTCGAGCTCTAGATAACGGAAGCCTCGGAAGCCGGTGATGTATTGAAGCGGCTCGTGATGGAGGCGCCTTTGCAGAAGAGATTTGAAATCGTTTATTTCTTTTGTCGAGAGGGGCTTCTCGAAGTTGACATAGAGGTTGATCCTGCTCAAACCGGTTGTCAGTGAGAGCAAAGTTTCCGCGTTGAGCCTGGGACTGATGATCTGCTCCCCTCTCAGCTTTTCTGTGGCCCAGTTGATTATGTCGATGATTCGATTGCCTGACGGCGAAGATATCTTTTTCATCATGGTCTTCATATTCCATTGATCGGGGCCAAGGCCGCTCTAAAGCAGAATGGGTAAATTGCTATAACGGGTGACATAGAAACACGAATCTCCAGATTTTCATGTTCTCCAGAACTCATGGCAACAGGCGATTTAATTAAGAAATCTTTTTCATGGCGGAGAAATAATTTTTTCTTTCTCCTCCCCTTTATCGTCAGGCTTCCGCTACCGAAAAGACATGTCCTGTATATTGGGGAGAAATATTCTTTGCTTTCTCCCCTGTTGTCATGGCGATTTCCCTGTGCAAGCGTAACGATAAACACCGGGTTTTTCAAGAGATAGTGAGCTCTTTTAACTTTTCAGTCCTTTCCTGGGTGGCCAACGCGTCGATGATTTCGTCAAGGTCACCTTGGAGAATATCTTCCAGACGGTAGAGGGTAAGGCCGATGCGGTGATCGGTCAGCCTTCCTTGGGGAAAATTATAGGTTCTGATGCGCTCAGAGCGATCGCCCGTCCCCACCTGAGAGCGCCTCTCGGCTGCTTGTTCTTGTTGTTGACGGTCTTGCTGCATTTTAAGTAAGCGAGCGCGGAGTATTCTTAAAGCTTTCTCTCGATTTTGAAGTTGCGATTTTTCGTCCTGGCAGGTCACCACCAAATTGGTGGGGATATGGGTAATCCTCACTGCGGAGTCGGTGGTATTTACTGATTGTCCACCGGGACCGGTAGAACGGAAGACATCTATGCGTAGGTCGTTGGGGTTGATCTCTACGTCTATCTCCTCCGCTTCGGGAAGCACCGCCACCGTTGCGGTGGAAGTATGGATTCGCCCTCCCGATTCGGTCACGGGGATTCTTTGAACCCGGTGAACTCCGGATTCATATTTCATCTTGCTATAAGCCCCCTTGCCTTTGATGCTGAAAACAACTTCCTTGAACCCACCCAGATCGGAAGGGCTGGAGGAAAGTGGTTCCACTTTCCAGCCTTGAGAGTCGGCGTAGCGGGTATACATGCGATAAAGGTCTCCGGCGAAGAGACTGGCTTCCTCTCCCCCCGCGCCAGCCCGTATTTCCATGATTACGTTTTTTTCATCGCGCGGATCCTTAGGAAGAAGAAGATAGCGCAACTCATCCTCTAGGCTACCCAACTTCTGCTGAGCCTGGGCGAGCTCCTCCTCCAGGAAGTTTTCCATCTCTTCCTCATGGTCTTCTTTCTGCAGTTGGCGAATCTCCTTTATTTCCTTCTCAAGGGCGCGGTATTCCTTAAATTTGCCTACTATCACACCTAACTCAGCGTGGGACCTGACCAATTCGCGGTAACGCTTCAGATCCTTTAACAACTCTGGCTGGGAGAGCTCACGATTGAGGCTCTCATATACCCTCTCCAGTTCTTCAAGTTTAGCCCTTATATCCATCTCTTCCTCTACGATTCATTCGACCGTTTATATATTCCCCTCTCCGTATCGTGAATTATTCCCTCCACCTTTATTAGAGAACTCAACGCGAACAAAGCCACTTCGGCCTGATCTTCTTGTGGCCTGCGAGTGGTCAATCTCTGCAGAACCAGCCCAGGCCAAGCGATTATTCTAACCGCTCGGGAATTCCGATGACGGTCCGCTAGTTTCATTATCTCATAGGAAAAACCCGCTATTAAAGGAAGGAGAATTATGCGCTCGGAGATTCTAAGCCACAGTGCGGGCCGGCCCAGAAAAGAGTAGACAAGGATTGTGATTAGGAAGACAAGAAGCAAAAGAGAGGTGCCGCAGCGCAGGTGGTCTGTCCCTTTTCTTAGAGCAAGTTGGGGTTCGAGGGGAAGTCCTTCCTCCAGAAGATGGATGGCCTGATGTTCGGCTCCATGATACTGGTAAAGTCGGCGGATGTCTTTGAGCAATGAGGTGATGAGCAGATAGAGGATAAATATGACAATACGTAAAAATCCCTCTAACAGGTTAAGATATATTACGTTAGCGTTATTCCCCAAAACACGAGGGGCGAGGTAAGTTGGCAGTGCGATAAAAAGGGCGATAAAGATAATCAGAGCTATGAACAGGGATATGATAAATTCCACCCCCATCCCTGAGCTTCCCTTACTTTCTCGCCATCCTCCTCCCTTTTTTCCGTAATCCGGGCTCGCCTCGCCCAGAGCAATTTGGGTGGATTGCCCCAGAGCTTTGAAGCCTAGGATCAATGTCTCCACGAGAAGTGATATCCCCCTTAAGAAAGGGTAATTCCACACCGGATGTCTAGTGGTGAATGAATCGATGGGCGAGGAATGGCAATAGACGGAACCATCAGGGCGGCGCACAGCCATCGACCAGTGCTTTCGCGAGCGCATCATCACGCCTTCAATAACAGCTTGGCCACCGATGGAGAGGTCCTCCAACTCTTTCGCTTTGAGGTAAAGCATGGAATAAGAATTGGGATGGACTAAGGAGTTTCCTCTGCCTTTTTCGCTTTACGCGCGGCTGCATATCTGCGCTGGAACCGTTCCACTCTTCCACCTGTGTCCACCAACTTTTGTTTCCCGGTATAGAAGGGATGACACTTGGAACAAAGCTCTACACGGAGTACAGGCTTGGTGGACCTGGTCTTGAAGGTCTCGCCGCAAGAACAGGTTACTGTGGCTTCGACATATTCTGGATGAATTCCTTTCTTCATCCCGTAACCTCCGATAATCCTTATTACAACTTACATATTATAGCACCCTTATTCGGAAGAAAATCAATACCAGGTTTGCCGGGTTCCGTGAACGATCAAACGCTTTCAGCGTTGGCGAGGCGATGACCTTATCCGCGCGCGCAGATGATTAATTAAGTCACCTATTAAGGGATGAGCGAGCCACCCAGGCAGCTTTCTACGGATGGTAAGGAAGTGGTTATGAGCTTATTATCCTTGTTAGTCATAATCCTCGATCCCATTAACGAGAAAGCCGCCTCTTAGCTCATGATATAGGAGATTTGGATATCTCCTCAAGGAACTCGGCGTTGCTCCGGGTAGCCCTTATCTTATCGATAAGAAGTTCGATGGCCGCATTGGGATCTAGCGCATGTAATACCCTGCGTAATTTCCAAACGATTTGCGCTTCCTCGGGTGGCATAATCAGCTCCTCTTTGCGCGTTCCCGACTTCTCTATGTCGATAGCAGGGAATATGCGCTTATCCGCAAGTTTGCGATCGAGATGGAGCTCCATATTGCCTGTTCCTTTGAATTCCTCGAAAATGACTTCATCCATACGCGAACCGGTATCAACCAGGGCGGTAGCTATAATGGTAACGCTTCCGCCTTCTTCGATATTTCTCGCCGTCCCGAAAAAACGCTTGGGCGGAAACAGGGCGGTGGAGTCAACGCCTCCGGATAGAATCCTCCCGCTGGTGGGGGTGGTCAAATTATAAGCCCTAGCCAGACGGGTGATACTGTCTAGTAGAATTACCACGTCCTTCTTGTGCTCCACCAACCTCTTAGTCCGTTCCAGCACCAGCTCTGCCACCTGGATATGATTTTCCGAGGGCTGGTCGAAGGTGGAGCTTACCACCTCGCCCTTGACTGATCTTTCCATATCGGTTACTTCCTCCGGGCGCTCGTCAACCAGGAGCACAATCAGTTTTACCTCGGGATTATTGGTGGTGATGCTGTTAGCGAACTGCTTTAAGATGGTGGTCTTTCCAGCTCGTGGCGGGGAGACGATAAGTCCCCTCTGTCCCTTCCCGATGGGCGCGATGAGGTCAATAATACGGGAGGAGGTCTCGCCCACGTACGTCTCTAGGCGCAGACGCTCCACGGGATAGAGTGGCGTCAACTGCTCGAACTGTCTGCGCGTCCTGCATACCTCGGGATCATCGCCATTCACGCTCTCGATGCGCAGGAGCGCATTATATTTCTCGCTATCTTTGGGAGCTCGCACCTGACCGGTGATCTCATCCCCACGTTTCAAGTGGAAACGTCTTATCTGGGATTGAGAAACATAGATGTCGTTCTCACTGGGAAGGTATCCATTGGTGCGTAGGAAACCGTAACCTTCCGAAAGGATATCCAATATCCCCGTTCTTATGGAGAGGCCATCTTCCTCAGCCTGGCGCTTGAGGATCAACTCGATCAGTTCGGCTTTGCGTAGACCGCTGATTCCAGTCAGCCCTTTTTCCTTGGCTAGCTCCTGAAGATCAGCCAGAAGCATGGATTCCAACCCATTCCGATTCAAAGATTCGTTCAATTTTTCACCTCCTTTCCACGACGCTTTTTCGCTGCATAAAATTTACTGAGCCAATTGTCAACCTGCTCATTTTGTCTCCTGTTTGGTTGAAGGAAGATCCTTAATCTTTTCGTAGTCCTTGAGAAAACGCTCTATCCCTATATCGGTCAGCGGGTGCTTCACCATTTGCACCATCACCTCGTAGGGGATAGTGGCGATATGCGCGCCCGCCCTTGCTGCCTGCACCACGTGCATAGGATGCCTAAGACTAGCGGCGATTAACTGGGTAGATATATTATAAGTGTCGAAGATGTCCACGATCTCCTCCACCACAGACATTCCCCAATTACCTATGTCGTCCAATCTACCAACGAAAGGGCTGACAAAGGTGGCTCCCGCCGCTGCCGCCAGTAAAGCCTGGTTGGAGGAGAAGACCAAGGTCATATTGGTTTTGATGCCTTCTTTTGATAGAATGCTAACCGCTCGTAATCCCTGAGGGGTCATGGGAATCTTTATATTGATATTCTCGGCTATAGAAGCTAACTCTCTAGCCTCCCGGAGCATACCCTCGGCGTCCAGGCTTAGGGCCTCCGCGCTGATGGGGCCCTTAACAATCTCCGCGATCTCCATGAGGCAGTCTCTCATGGACTTTCCCTCCCGCGCCACCAAAGAGGGATTGGTGGTTACTCCCGAAAGAATACCCCATTGATTTATCTCTCTAATGTGCTCTATATTTGCCGTGTCTAGAAAGAGCTTCATGATCACCTCCTGCATTGGGAAACAAAATTCATCAGTCCACTTTGAATACTCCGGGAAGATCGTATAGCGCCGAACGCTCTTTCGCTTCCAGCTCATACACTTCGTTAATAATATATTGCAATACCTCAGAGACGGTTACGTCTAAATACACGCTGTCGATGGTCACGATACCTCTTTTATTAGCCTCTTCTACAATAAATTCCTGTATCTTACGTATGTTTTCGAAGTGTCTAATATAACGAAGGAAGGGCCGAGTGCCTTGGGTTTCAGATTCCCGTATGTAAAAGTGACCGCGGTGCAGAGACTCATCCATCACGGTTATCACTAGTTGAACGATAAAAGCGTTGGGAAATTCGTTCAGATTGATGAACCCGGGAACGATATGAGCGCCCTCTATTATCACATGAGTGCCCTCAGTTATAGCCCGTTTGATCAGAGCCTTGACTCCCACCAGCACGGAGATGGTCTGTTCGCGAAAGCCGGCGATAGTGGGGTCAATGGAATCCGGAAGGGGCTGGCGCAGGGCTTTTGCGGCCTCAAATGACGATGTGTGGATGGAGGGCATTAGCACGTCGGAGAAGAACGCCCTCATTACTTCCCTCACCGCATCGGTGGAGACTATACGCACAATTCCAAGTCTATTGGCCAACATAGTGGCGATGGTTGATTTACCTACCCCGGTCGTTCCGCCGATGAGTATGATAAGAGGCTTATCCAGACGGGAAAAGGAATGATATTTCTGATAATTGGAGGCGTAGCGTTCCCCCATTTTTCCAAGGATATTTTCGTAGATGAGCTCACGCAATTGCGAGTCCTGAATATGTTCGATTCCCTGATCCAGGAGGAATTTCTCTATATCTTCAGCGATGCGATAAGCCCGGGTAGGTGGCACCCCGGATGACATTATAGCGCTGGCAGTGAGCCCTTTGGAATACGGCACTTTGTGTTTCTGTTCGTCTATTACTATGATTCTTTTTGGTTTTTTATTTTTCTGGTTTCCCATCACTTTGTCCTTTAGGGAAAAATCGATTACCCTTATTTGACGCGTTCCAATAAGCGCTCTATGAAGTCCTCCATGCTATCATCGTCTACGCATATAGGCCTGTTATGCATGAATACCACCTCTTTGCCCTCTTTGACTGCGAATCTTACCGCGACTTCCACCGCAGCCGCCTTGAGCTCGGTAAGAAGCACATCGAAATCAGGCGCTTTCCTCAGATCCTCCTCCAGCGGCTTTCTTCTGGACAGGTGGTTGCTCCATCCCCGCACGACGCAACCTGTCTTTCTTTGCAGGTAGTCCGCCAAAATATCACCCATCTGCGCCGGAGCCGTAAATGTGAGGAATACCTTCCTGTTCTCTATGGATTTCAGGGGAAGCGGCCTGAAGATAGTCTTAACCAGCAACAAATCGCTGTTGATTGACCGGATTCCTTCCACCAATTGCGCTATTTTCTGTTTGTCGGCGCAGGGTTCCTCACACATTGTAATGATTACTCCGTCAGAAATCAAGAGTCTATATGTTCCAAGATATCCCAAGGAGTCGTCCAGTGGTTGAGCGGCGCTTACCACGCAGATATTGATATCAGCTTTTACTGGAGGCAGAGCCGCGCCGCTCCCTTCCAGAATGATTAATTTTTCCTCCAACCCATTGGCCATTACGGCTCCCTCCAGGAAATTAGTGACAAAGGGTTCTCCCGCCATCCCCCCTCCACAACGGCGACATCCTATGGTGGTGATTCCCGCCACCAAGGCATCTTCGAAGTGGTCAGAAGCGGCATGGCTCCCTTTATTCAGTTCTTCCAGAAGGTAATGGCTGTCGATCCCTCCTGCAGGCTCCCTAATCAGCTGAGGTTCCTGTGGGCCACCTCTTCCCATGGCTACCACCACAGGAGGAGTGCCTTTGTTCTTGAGATATTGGGCGAGGTGGGCGGAGACGGCGGTCTTGCCACAGCGTTTCCCGGTGCCAAAGACTGCGATGGAAGGCTTGTCCAGAACTGTTTCCATCAAGGGCGGATGAAATTCAAAGTCGGCGCCTCGGTAACGAACACCCGCTTTGAGAGCTCGGGAGATGAGCTGGAAACGCAGACTGTTGGATAACACGGGTTCATCGCTTAAATCAACTACCATCTCGGGTTGAAAGCTGCGCAGCGCTGAAGAGAAATCGCGCAATAGATTAGAGGGGACGATCAACGGCTTGGAAAGGGAGTAGGCATCGTCGGGTTCGGATATTTTCTCGGTTCCCCCCAGGAAGAAAAGGGCTATAGGATCCCATCCCCGGGTCACTGATAGCTTTTCCACGGCTTCAAGAACCACGGTTGGATGGTGCTCTCCATCGATGAGAAATATAGTCTTTATGGGTGTCACCTCCCCTTGTTTCCTATATTGATGCGTGCTTTTTGATTTCTCATGTGAACCAGACTGTATATTTCTGGTTCGAATAAAGTGAGGAATAGGTCGTCTTCAACTATATGAATATAAACCATGTGTCATCCGGAGCGAGCGGCAAAGGCAAGGTTCCTATTATGTCTACCGAACCAGTTTAGCTTATTTAAGCTCTAACCCGATAATTTCCTTTACCACTCCGGAGAGTTCTCGCTGAACCTCGTTCGTCCCGGCAGTGAATTGAGCGATGATGTCTCTTCCGCCAAAAGGGTATTTACGGTAAACCGTGGTCATTTCCTCGGTTATTTCAATTACATTATAACATGGTCTGGTATGCCCACGTAAGCGGAGGGAGGAAGCGGTTCCGGCATTCACCACATACATCCCCTCCAATTCCCATACGTAGGGAACGTGTTTGTGACCGGTGAGAACTAGGTGCACGCCGGCGTAGATCAGCAGCTCTGAGAGATCCCCGGCATCGTAGATGATATTACGCTCCCGTCCCGTTCCCGGTACTGGAAGCAGGTGGTGGTGGAGAGCGAAGATCTTAAAGTCACCCTCTCTTTCAAAAGCTTTGAGTATCCAGCCGTATCTCTCCCTGCCTATCCTGCCATCATTGAGGTCGGGTTCGCTGGAGTCCGCTCCCACGATGGTCAGTCCGCAGTAATTCAATACCGAGAAACGTTCCCCAAAGAGTTCTCCGAAGTGAAGGTACCCCACGTTGCGGGAGTCGTGGTTCCCGGGTACGATAATCACCCGCTCGCATTTGATGTTGCTGAGATAAGCCTTGGCGGTGTTGTACTCCTGACGGAAGCCTTCGTTGGTCAGGTCACCTGTGACCACCACGATATCGGGATCTAATTCGTTCACTTCGTTTATGGTCCTGTTCATCAGGTTGGTGACGAAATGAACCGAGCCTACGTGAAAGTCGGAGATATGGGCGATACATATGGGGGACTTTTCCAGCGTGACCTTTCCGCTTTTCAAAACGATTTCCTTTTCATCGATTTCTACGACCCAAGATATTTACTTCTTATAACTATTATAATACATCCCTTTTCTCAATATCACTTCTTTAGGCAATCGTTTCCTTTACTGCCTGCGCTCCTTTTCCATCATGCCGTGGAGTCGGGGTCTACCCTACATTCTTGTTTCGAGAAGTGTCCACGCCTTCACGAAACCCGCGGCTTAATCTATTGGCGAACAGTATTCCTTAACTCTTTCTCTGAAAACAACGTTTAAACGGGTACATCTTCTGTCGATTTATTTAGAGAATGTAATAGCTCATTTAGCGAGTTATGGGTATTATGCTGTTACTTGCTCTGGCCCGACGATATGGGATCGCGGCGAAGTTATACTTATTAGAGTAGAGTGACAAGAGAACAGAAATGGGCGAGCTCATAAATGACGAAGATGAAGCTTAAAGGGATATTTGCCTCGCCGGGATGGGGAAACTTCATCCGAAAGTACCTCATCTACCTAATCATGCTGGCCTTCTTCCTTCTCTACGCGCTGGC
>JACVIX010000002.1 GCA_015711725.1 Candidatus Geothermincola primus
TATTTTTATGCGCTGAAACAAGCAAGTCCGAAATCTATGGAGTCAAGCCATCAACCGTATAAAGCTGCAGTGGTGAGCAAAAGACTTCTTTCCACTTTACCCATATCTATTTTTAAAAAGCGCGATTCAGTTTACAAGAAGCGCCTTCGCGTAGTAGGGAACTCACTCCAACTCATTTCTTAATTTACGTCCATGAGGTGCAGGAGCGAAAATTCATATTATAAGCGCGTTTTCCTAGTAAAGATGTTTTAATCAATATTTCATAAATAATACAATAAATAATGTTAATTATAATATACATATATACATAGTTAGAGAATAATAAAAATTTATCAAATCAGAACAATTCGCCAAGTAATTCCTCATGGCCAAATGATGTATAATTATTTCCGTTATGCGTGAGATAAACGTTAAGAGAATGGTGGTGAAGGTAGGTACCCATACCGTCACCCGCAGGAACGGCAAGCTGGATCTCCCCCAGATAGAGAGGGTGGTTGAGCAACTTGTCTCTCAGAGGATGAAAGGAATGGAGGTTATTCTAGTTACCTCTGGGGCAATCGCAGCGGGACTGGAGGTCATGGGGATGCGAAAGAGGCCCAACGACATGCCCACCCTGCAAGCCGCAGCATCCATAGGCCAAGTGGAGCTGATTCATATATATTCAGAGCTTTTCGGCAGGGCGGGAATAAAGGTAGGCCAGATACTCCTCACCCAGTACGATATAGCCCGTAGACAACAGTATCTCAACGCGAGAAACACTATAGGACGTCTTTTAGGCACGGGGGTAGTTCCGGTAGTGAACGAGAATGACACCGTAGCGGTGGAGGAGATAAGGTTTGGTGATAATGATCGGTTGGCAGCGCTGGTGGCAGGGCTAGTGGAAGCCGATCTATTGATATTGCTAACCGACACCAAAGGTCTTTTCACCGCAGATCCATGCAGAGATGGACAGGCTAAATTGATAAATTTGGTTCCAGAGATCGACAAGAAAATAGAGGAACTGGCAAAAGGTACCGATAAGGAACATGCCACTGGAGGCATGATAACCAAGATTGAAGCGGCAAGGATCGCAACCTCTTCTCGGGTAGGGGTGGTCATAGCCCATGGCAGAGAAAAATCAATTATAGACAAGATAGTTGCGGGGAAGGATGTGGGAACCTACTTCCCGCCTAAAACCAAGACTGTTGGGGGAAGGAAGCGCTGGATAGCTTTTGGCACTTATCCGGCGGGGAAATTATTTATCGATAAGGGGGCGAAGGAAGCGCTAATCCATCATGGGAAGAGCCTTCTCCCCGCGGGAATAGTAGGATGTGAAGGAGATTTCAGGGCAGGGGACATAGTGGAAATATTCGACGAGGAAGGGCAATTGATCGCCCGGGGTCTATCCAACTATTCTTCCGATGAAACAATCAGAATAAAAGGAACCCGCTCCAGTGAGGCGGCTCGCATATTGGGAGAGTCCTCTTGCCGAGAGGCAATTCACAGGGACTATATGGTGATAATGCGGAGATAAAGGAATTGCGCGAAACGTTATTTAATAAATTGATATAGATGCGAAGGAGGTATGTTTATCATGTCGATAATTCAGGATATAGGCGTTAAGGCTAAAGCTGCGGCGCAAAAATTACAAACTGTTTCAACTGAGATGAAAAATAAGGCTCTTTTACAAATGGCCGAAGCTCTCTTGTCCAGGAAAGAGGTTATACTTGAGCAGAACGGATTGGATAGGAAAGATGGCGCGGAGAAGGGATTGAGCTCCGCCTTGATGGACCGCCTTACCCTTACCGAGTCGCGTATAGAGGAGATGGCACAGGGTTTGCGTGAGGTAGCCGCCCTGCCTGACCCAGTGGGTGAAATTGTGGAAGGCTGGAGGCTCCCCAATGGTCTAGAGATTCAAAAACTGAGAGTACCCATAGGGGTAATAGGGATTATCTACGAAGCGCGACCTAATGTGACGGTTGACGCGGCGGGACTTTGTGTCAAGTCAGGCAATGCGGTAATCCTGAGGGGCAGCTCCTCCGCAATCAACTCCAATCGTGTACTCACTGATATTATCGCCAAAGCTGCAGAGGACGCTGGTCTGCCTGCCGATTCCATACAGCTCATCCCCCTAACCGACCGTGAATCGGCTAAGGAGCTCATGCGACTACATGGATACGTTGACGTGCTCATTCCACGAGGAGGAAAGGGCTTGATAAGCACCGTGGTGGAAGAAAGCTCAGTCCCAGTTATCGAGACAGGGGAAGGAAATTGCCATACCTTCGTAGATTACACTGCGGATCTGGATATGGCCACAAAGATAATTATCAATGCCAAGTGCCAGAGGCCGGGAGTTTGTAACGCCATGGAGACTCTGCTGGTTCATCGAGATGTTGCGGAAGCGTTTCTCCCCCGAATCGTTAAAGAACTAAGAGATAAGGGAGTGGAGATAAGGGGATGCGAGCTTTCCCGCAAAATAGTCACGGATTTGAAACCAGCCACCGAGGAAGACTGGTATACGGAATATTTAGACCTCATCCTAGCGGTAAAGGTAGTTGACGGATTGGAGGAAGCCATTGAGCATATAAATAAATATGGCACTAAACATTCGGAGGCTATCTTGACCAACGATTATCGGTCGGCAAGAAAGTTCGTCAATGGAGTGGATTCAGCCGATGTCTATGTGAACGCGAGCACTCGTTTCACTGATGGGAATCAGTTCGGTCTGGGGGCGGAGATAGGAATATCCACCCAGAAACTGCACGCCAGAGGACCTATGAGTCTGAGGGAATTGACTACCACAAAATTTGTCATTTATGGGGAGGGCCAGATAAGGAGCTAGAGTATGCGCAGGGTAAGGCGATTGGGGGTGATGGGTGGCACATTCGATCCTATACACTACGGTCACCTGGTGACGGCGGAAGAAGCATGGTCTCAATTGCATTTGGATGAAGTTCTATTCGTGCCTTCCGGTAGACCCCCGCACAAGAAAGATAGAGAGAGCCTTGACCCTGAATATCGCTATCTGATGGTAGCTATCGCTACCGCAGAGAACAGACATTTCCAGGTTTCCAGGGTGGAGATAGATCGACCTGGACTGTCATATACCATCGATACCATTGAGGAGCTGAAGAAGGTTTATGGCACAAAGACTGATATATTTTTCATAACCGGCGCGGACGCCATTCTTGAGATACTTACCTGGAAGGAACCGGAGAGGATTCTCGAGGAATGTTACCTGGTTGCGGCGACCAGACCAGGATACGATTTGGATAAATTGAAAAAAGCCTTACCTCCAAGGATTAGGAAGAGGATGGATAAGGACGGGCGCATAATAGTCTTAGAGATACCATCTCTCTCGATATCCTCCACGGATATCCGCGAACGGGTAAGGACGGGAAGATCGATAAAATATCTCGTTCCGGAAGGAATAGCTGAATTTATTGAGAAAAACGGATTCTACCGGTGAAAAAGAAAGTTGGGCGATGTGCGAGAATTCAGACCCTTCGGTTTGCGATAAGAAATCGAAAAATAGGGACAATCTAGGGACTGGGAATCCGGACAGCGAAGCCGCGGTTGGGTATAGATCATTCAGGCGGTTGGCAAAGAAAAAAAAGAGAAAACGCAGGATATTGCTGATAACCGTGACGGTATCAATTTTAGCGATAGCCTTCCTTGTCTTTGTTTCAATCCAATGGCCTAATTTTGGTCATAAATTATATCAGCCCTTCAAGTGGATGGGAGAGAAGGTTTCCAGCCTCTGGACCAGCGATGAAAAGCCTATAACGCCAATTGACGATATTTTCTTCCATAATCCTATAAATGGGCAGGAATATGAGGGAAGATGGATCAACACTTTGTCGGTGATAAAGGATGGCGAAAACAAAATTCATGCACTGCTTTATACCTCCTTCGATCGTGAGGACAACTCAACCACATTTTTTTGGATACCTGAAGGGGTAAAGGGAAAATCTTCAGATGGTAAAGATTTAACTTTAGCGGAATCGCTACGCGCCTCCGGTGGAAAGCTTACTAACCTAAGAACCATGGTTGAGAGCATGGTTGGGGAGAAGATCCATTTTATAATCATCGTCGACTTGGCAGATCTAACCTCGATAGCCGAACGACTGATGCTTCCGGCAATGATCGTGGAAAACAAGGTAGAGGTGTACAATCCTTTTACCGGAGAGGAACAGAAGATGTATGAAGGGCAGAACTTAAAAGACAAGGAGAGCCTACTCGCCTATCTGCTTGCAGAAAGAGAACCTAATCAGTATAGGGCAAGAGTGAGCCGGGGTAGTTCATATTTCCCTGAGATGTTTAAGAAATTGAGGGAAAAGGATGATGAAAAGGTCAGGGAGGAGCTGATGGAAATATCCTCGATGATCTCCCTTACCCCTTCGCCTAAGGATGATTCAGAGAAGGCACATTATCTTACTGCAATGATAAATGCCTGGGGGCACAAGGCGGATGAGGGCATAGGGTGCTTGTCGGTTCCGGAAATCGAGATATTGAATGGATGCGGAACACCTGGAGCAGGGCTTCAGATGAAAGAGCGTTTCGAAGCCAAGGGCTTCGAGGTGGCGGAAGCAGGCAAAAATGCCAAGATTCTACAAGATGGAAGAGAGGTGAATGACTTCAGTTATGATAAAAGCGTAATCGTCTTTCATTCACAGGAGAGGTTGATCGAGTCATATACGCGATATTTGGCAGTGATTTTCTCCATTGGACGGATCGAGTATAGAGAAGGTGATCCCGGAAAGATAACTATGATTGTGGGGAGCGATTTGGCTCGACCCTAAGGATTTTACAAGATCCTCCCCTCGGATCAAGGGAAAATTTCTACGCAAATAATTAATGGGTTTGCACACAATCCATTGACTTACGCCAGGGATTAATGCTAATTTATAAAGGTTAGCGCTCTTATCGAGAAGGGTGGAGGGACTGGCCCTGTGAAGCCCGGGCAACCGATCCAACGCGAAACGGTGCCAAATCCTGCAGAGAATGTCTCTGAGAGATGAGAGCCAGGTGATGGCCCTCTCTTAAGCAAGAGGGCTAAATTATTATGGGAAATGAAAGGAGAAGCAAAATTGGGGAAAAGGTATTTTTTTACTTCGGAATCGGTTACTGAGGGACACCCAGACAAGATCGCCGACCAGATTTCCGATGCTATTCTGGACGAGATTTACAAGGATGATCCATGGGGAAGGGTGGCGATAGAAACATTCGTGACCACAGGGTTGGTAGTGGTGGGAGGAGAAGTGACCACTTCCACCTATGTGGATATCCCAGGCGTGGTAAGGGAGACCATCAGGGAGATAGGTTACAACCGTGCGAAATACGGGTTTGACTGCGATACCTGCGGAATTATCGTATCCATCGATCCCCAGTCTCCGGATATAGCACAGGGAGTAGATCACTCCATAGAGGAGCGGCTAGGGGAAAGTGAAGAGGATGATCTGGACACACTGGGGGCGGGAGACCAAGGAATGATGGTGGGGTTTGCCATCAACGAAACACCTGAATTAATGCCCATGCCCATCATGATGGCGCATAAACTCGCCCATCGTCTGGCGGAGGTGCGCAAGGCTCAAATATTACCGTATTTGAGACCGGATGGAAAAACCCAGGTTACGGTGGAATACGAGGATGGGAAGCCCAGGAGGATATCCACGATATTGATCTCTGCCCAGCACCGGCCCAATGTTGATATAGAGGAGTTAATGAAGCCGGATCTAATCGAGCACGTGATAAAGCCGATAATACCGGAGGAATTGTTCACCAAGGAGACCATAGTGCTGGTGAACCCCACGGGGAAATTCGAGGTGGGAGGACCGATGGGGGATACTGGGCTAACCGGTAGAAAGATTATCGTGGATACCTATGGGGGTATGGCTCCCCACGGAGGAGGTGCTTTCTCAGGAAAGGACCCCACAAAGGTGGACAGGTCAGGGACTTATTACGCCAGGTACGTGGCGAAAAACGTGGTGGCCGCTGGGCTGGCGGACAAGTTCCAGCTACAGGTTGCCTACGCTATCGGAAAATCTCATCCTATCTCGCTGATGCTCGATGCTTTTGGCACCGAAAAAATTCCCTTAGAGAGGATAGAAGAGTTGATCAATGAGCACTTCGATTTCCGCCCAGCAGCTATTATTCAAAAACTTCAACTAAGGAGGCCTATCTATAAGAAAACGGCGGCATACGGTCATTTTGGCAGGAAGGATAAGGACTTTACCTGGGAACATCTGGATATGGCAGATGCTCTTCGCAAAGAAGCGGGATTATAGAGAGGATTACACTATCCTGTGGTGGCAAAATGGCATTGTTACCTATAAAAACTTTCGGAGATCCGGTTCTGAGGGAAAGATGTAATGAACTTGGTAAGATAGATAGCAGAACGATTGAGCTTATAAATAATCTGCTAGAAACCATGTACACCAATAATGGTCTAGGTTTAGCGGCGAACCAAGTGGGAGTAGTGGAACGCATATTTGTTTACGATGTTGGCGATGGACCTGTGGTGTGCATCAATCCGAGAATAGTCGATGAGTCCGATGAACTTTTGGAGGAAGGGGAAGGGTGTTTGAGCCTTCCTGGTGTGCAGATACCCATACGAAGACCAAGAAAGGTTGAAATAGAGTATGTGGATATCAAGGGTAAGAAAAGGCGAGCGATTGGGGAAGGGCTGCTGGCCAGGCTGTTCAAGCACGAGATCGATCACTTGGACGGATCCCTATTACTGGATTTTGCCGAGAAAGAGGATAGGGCCGCCGCATTGAAAATATTGAACGAGACACAATCGTTGTAATTTTAAAAACTTTGTCTATGTTCTCTAGAATTTAAGATTATACGAGAAATTGGCTTCCTAAAGAGGAAGAACCGCCTTGTAGCAGGTCCTAATGGCTTGGCAGTGAATCGTGGAGTCATTTGCTTCAAGGTATAAGACTTAAAGCTGCGCTAGTTTCCAAAACATAGATTTCGCTTTAACGAGCTTTTTTCGAGCGATATTCAAAAAGGGGTGTAAATCAGTGAGGAGTCTCTTAGAGAATTGCCGCTGCATGCTAAGGGAGGCATGGAGAGATGCCTCTTAAGATAGTTTTTTTTGGCAGCTCCAGATTTTCGGCGCTTGTTTTAGAAGGTATCCTAAGCATGAGGTATAACCTGGCGGGAGTAGTAACCAGTGAGGATAAACCTGCCGGTAGGGGTAGGGTGGAGAAGGGCACAATAGTGAAGGATTTTATTGTCAAACACCACCCTTCCTTAAACCTGCTAATGACAGAAGATCTATCAACCCCCGACTTCGTTAATTTCATACGAGGGCTTCGCGCTGAACTTGGGGTAGTGGCTGGATACGGAAAGATTTTTGACATTTCGACAATCCGTTTGTTTCCAAAGGGCATGATTAACGTGCACCCCTCGCTATTGCCTCGCCTGAGAGGGCCTGCCCCGATACAAAGGGCGATTATGGAAGGGCTTAATATTACCGGGGTCTCCTTATACCTCATGGACGAGGGGATTGACACGGGCGATATTATTGACCAGGAAGAAGTAGAGATCCTGGAAGAGGATAACGGCGAGAGCCTTGAGACCAGATTGGCGCATATAGGGGCGTTACTGCTTTTAAAGAATTTAGATGCCCTGGAAGAGAAAGGCTACTTTACCACTTATAAGCAGGCGCATGAATTTGCAACTTATGCGCCGGTGATCAAGGATAGTGATAAGAGGATTGATTGGGCGGAGGAAGATGTGAAAATTTTCAATAAAATAAGAGCCCTCTCGCCTAAGCCAGGGGCGTACACAACTTTTCGGGGGAAAAGGGTGAAAATCTTAGCCTCGCGTTTGACAACTCAGGTAAGTGTGGGAAAACCAGGCTCCCTTACTCAGCTGGGGAAAAATGATCTCATCGTGGATACCTCAAACAGCCCCTTGTTGATATTGACATTACAACCGGAGGGGTCGCGGCCCATGAGCGCCGGGGAGTTTCTACGAGGATATCGCATTCTAGACGGAGATTCTTTCATATGAGACATAACAAGATATTTACCTTCTTCATCGCGTAAAAGGTTCAGATGGAAGCCGAAAAGGGCTGGAGAGAGATGAATACCCCTAGAGCGCTTGCTATTGAGATAGTAAACCGTGTCTTAGAGGAGGGAGCATATCTCCATCTGCTGTTGCGCACCACCCTAGCGAGATCCGGATTGGATGAAAGAGACCGGGCTTTGGTGACCGAATTGGCCACGGGCACTGTACGTATGCTCCTAAAGCTGGATTATGCTCTCTCTTTTTATTTGGATAGAGACATAAAAGATATAGAACCAGTGCTCATGAATTCCCTCCGATTGGGAGCGTATCAGCTCATAGAGATGAAAACACCTAGGCACGCGGCCGTGCATGAAACGGTGGAGGCTTCCAAAAAGTATCTGAAAAGAGGCGCCGTCAGGTACTTGAACGCTGTGTTGAGAGCCGTAGCGGGAGATACCCAAAGAGTGATATGGCCAAAAGCGGATGATTTCGAAAGGTACGTGTCCATTACCCAGTCCCATCCATTATGGATGGTGACCTATCTAAAAAACCTGTATGGGGAGGAAAGAGCCCTTCGCATGTGTAGGATCAATAATAGTAAAGCCCCACTAGATATCCGGGTTAACACCATGCGCAATTCATTAGATGAGTTCATCTCCCGGTTGAAAGATGAAGAAGTGGAGTTTTCCCGAAGCCGTTATATACCGGAAGGCTTGACCAACCTGCATATGCCATCCAGCTATTTGCTGGAGGGATGGGAGCGTGGGGATTTCGTTGTACAGGATGAGAGTTCCATGTTGGTCTCCTATATACTCGCGCCTCGGGCGGGCGAGTTTATCATAGATGCGTGTTCGGCGCCTGGGGGAAAGACCAGCCATATAGCTCAACTGTGCCGGGATGAAGCTAAAATCCTGGCTATTGACAATCAGCCAAAGAGGCAAGAGGCGCTGAAAAAGATGGTTAAAAACCTGGGGCTTAAGTCAATAACTTGCAAAGTGGGTGATTCGCAAAGAATGGAGGAGTTTGTCGATAAGAAAGCCGACAGAATACTGGTGGATGCGCCCTGCAGCGGCTTGGGAACGCTGAGGCGCAGACCGGACATGAAATGGAAACGTAAACTTGAAGATATAGGAAATCTCGCAGCAGTGCAAGCTAATATACTTAATTCAGCGGCTCGGGTTTTAAAGAAAGATGGCGTGTTAGTTTATTCGGTGTGCACCATTACTAAGGAGGAGACCGAGGACGTGGTGGAAAGATTCCTGAGTGAAAGACGTGATTTTCTTCTGGAAGACGCCAGGGACTTCTGCCCAATGGAGGTTCCCCATCCTCAAGAGAACAAAGGTTTTATCTTTCTCTTTCCCGAACTCCATCATATGGATGGCATGTTTATCGCACGGTTGAGAAAATGTTGAGGTTTGAGATGGATGGAAGGAGATGTCTTTTTAGCCGGGGAAGATGTTTGAACTGTTTCGAGGAGCGCTTGCGTTCGACAAAGGTCCTCGAGTTCGATACCACTTATCCTTTTTTAATATCGCTTGCCCTTTTAAATATAAGAAAATAAGAAGGGCCAATCTATTATGAATAGACAGGTAAATTTTGTCATCGCAGAGAAATATAATGAAGAGGTCTGGAAAAGTTTCGTACTTAGAAGGTTGCGAATGGTTGAATGGCCACACGAGATGCCTCTGAATAATGAATAGGAGGAGAGAAGTGGAAAAGGAGAAGGCTTTAGAGATGGCCCTTATGCAGATAGAAAAGCAGTTCGGTAAGGGCTCCATAATGAAGTTGGGTGCGGATAACAGCAGATTTCTGGTGGAATCAATACCCACAGGTTCCCTCTCGCTAGATCTGGCTTTAGGCATAGGAGGATTGCCCCGAGGAAGGGTGGTGGAAATTTTTGGGCCGGAATCGTCCGGGAAAACCACGGTGGCGTTACATGTAATTGCCGAGGCTCAAAAAGAGGGAGGAATTGCTGCATTTATCGATGCGGAACACGCTTTGGACCCCACCTACGCTAAAAATTTGGGGGTAAACACCGATGAATTATTGATATCCCAACCGGATACTGGGGAGCAAGCTCTGGAAATAGCGGACATGTTGGTAAGGAGCGGCGCCCTGGACGTGGTGGTGATTGATTCCGTTGCGGCTTTGGTGCCTCGCACCGAGATTGAGGGTGAGATGGGGGATGCGCATGTTGGCCTTCAAGCTAGATTGATGTCTCAAGCCCTGAGGAAACTATCGGGCACCATAAGTAAATCCAACACCACCGCCATATTCATAAATCAGCTAAGGGAGAAGATAGGCATAATGTTCGGAAACCCCGAAACCACCCCCGGCGGGAATGCGCTAAAATTCTATTCTTCGGTTAGGCTGGATATACGCAAGATAGATTCCATAAAGCAGGGTACCGAAGTAATCGGCAACCGAGTGAGAGTAAAAGTAGTGAAGAACAAGATGGCGCCCCCCTTCAGAGTGGCTGAATTCGATATCATGTATGGTCAGGGTATATCCTCGGAAGGCAATATCCTTGACCTGGCGGTTGAGCATGGGATAGTGAAGAAAGGGGGCGCTTGGTATACCTATAATGATGAACAGTTGGGCCAGGGCAGAGAAAACGCTAAACAGTTCCTAAGAGAGAATGTTAAAATCCGCGAAGAGATTGAGCAGAGATTAAGGGAAAAGTTGAACCTGCCGCCCCGGGGAAATGCTGAGCAAGAAGCCAAAGAAACCTCCGAAACGAAAAGGAAAAACCATGTCCCCATCACCACCGGATAAATCATCGCATCACGGTCAGAATGAAGAAAGGGCCTGGCAACGGGCCCTATATTTTTTAGGGATAAAGAGCAGGACGGTAAGAGAAGTTGAACGTTATCTGGAAATAAAGGGTTACACACCTAAATCTATTGCGGCAGTTGTGGGAAGGCTGGAAAGGGAAGGGTATCTGGACGACCAAAAATTAGCCCATCAAGTAGCGCGCAAGGCGCCAGAAAAGGGTTGGAGCTCGTTTAGAACTACCCAGGAGCTGATAAAAAGAGGCGTAGATAGGGGGTTGGCGCGGGAAGTGGTGGAGGAGGTATATGGGCTGCGGGATCTCCAAGTAGCTCTACGTCAGGGGAGAAAAAAATTAAGCTCATTACCCCAAGATATGGATGATGAAAAGATTGAGAGAAAGGTGGCCATGTATCTAAACCGTAAAGGTTTCCCCCCTCCGATCATCATAGAGGTACTGGATAAGCTAAGAGAGGAAAGAAACCGAATATTAAGATAGAAATTGAAGGTCAGATTTGCGGTTACCCAAATGGCATGTGCTTTAGCGAGAAAAAATTATAAAAATATAATGTAAGTTGTATAGACAAAATAGTCTCAACTCAATAGATGGAATAAATCTGATTGGGTTAGGCAGAAAGAATTTATCCGCGAAACCTATGGCTTTAGATGTCTTTAGGAATAATAAAATTGTGTAACGCATATGAATGGTTAGTATAACTAATCAAATTAACGAATGAACAATCTTTTAGATCAGGAGTTCAGCTATTGCTCGCCATGATGCTTGAATAAAATAAAGTTAGAAAGTCAACTTAAAGGATGATAGACATTATTTTTAAAGCTGCCGAGCGGATGAGAGAAACAAATTTTTTCCACTGATCTAAAAATACTGGTGAAAAACGAGTTTATCCTGAGAAAATCACTTTTATTATTGTGGAAAGAAAATTTTATAATAGCTGCGGCTTTCGAAAAAATTAGCTTCTGAAGTCGTACGAAGGTTAAACTTCCTTGACCACAAAGTTATAAGTAATCTAGAATGATAAAAGAGCTTTTAGGCATAGTGTGGTAATAAATGGGGGCGCTTTTTGGCGCCGTTGAAGATATTAATATGTAGTTTCGACGAAGATTAAAGAATACCTATTTATGAAACTTATGCCGGGTAAAAGCTCGGCATTTTCCATTGCATTATTATGACAAATATGCATAAAAGGAGGACAAAATGATTGTATATATAGCTTTAAGTCTGGGCGCTCTGGTTATCGGTGGCATAATAGGGGTGATAATCAGGAAGTATTTCGCGGAAGCCAAAATCACCTCAGCCGAAGCGGAGTCGAAACGTATACTTCAGGATGCGGAAAAGATAGCGGAGACAAAGAAGCGTGAAGCTATACTAGAGGCTAAGGATTATATCTTTAATATGAGAAATGAGGCTGAACAGGAGATAAAAGCTAGAAGAAGCGAGCTACAAAGATTTGAAAGAAGATTATTGCAGAGAGAGGAAGCATTAGACAACCGTACCGATAATATTGAGCGCAAAGAAAAGCAATTGGCGAATAGAGAAAATGAAATAAATGCGCTTAAGAATAAGTATGAACGTATGGTTGAAGAACAAAAAGCACTTCTGGAACAGACAGCAAACCTTACCAAAGATGAGGCGAGAAAGCTGCTCATGAAGCAGATAGAGGAGGAGACCAGGCTGGAAGCAGCTCAAATAATAAAGCAGATAGAAACCAAAGCGAGGGAAGAGGCGGAAAAACGTGCGAAAAATATTATCGCCATGGCAATACAGAGATGTGCCTCCGATCATGTGGCTGAGACCACGGTATCCGTGGTCTCCCTTCCTAATGATGAGATGAAGGGTAGAATTATCGGCAGGGAGGGACGTAACATTCGAACTTTCGAGACCCTTACCGGAATCAATCTTATAATTGATGATACCCCTGAAGCCGTCATCCTCTCTAGTTTTGACCCAATCAGGAGAGAGATCGCCAGGCTCACTCTGGAAAGGCTTATAAATGATGGGAGGATTCAGCCCGCCAGGATCGAGGAGATGTATGAAAAGTCTAAAGCTGAAGTAGAGGCTGATATTAAGGATGCTGGGGAGCAAGCGGCTTTCGAGGCTGGCTTGCATGGATTAAACCCGGAACTGATCAAAGTTATCGGAAGGCTAAAATATCGAACTAGCTATGGTCAGAACGTGCTCAAGCATTCTTTAGAGGTAGCACACCTAGCTGGGATAATGGCTGCGGAACTAAACATTGATATTAAATCCGCCAAAAGAGCTGGACTACTACATGATATAGGGAAGGCGATCGATCACGAGGTAGAGGGATCTCATGCCATAATCGGGGCGGAGCTAGCGAGACGATTGAAGGAAAACCCCAATATTATTCATGCAATAGAGTCTCATCATGGAGAGGTTGAACCACGAACTATCGAGGCAGTTCTAGTCCAAGCAGCTGATGCTATAAGCGCGGCGCGTCCCGGGGCGCGAAGGGAAACGCTAGAAAGTTACATTAAGAGATTGGAAAAACTTGAGACTATCGCCGACTCATTCGAGGGCGTGGAGAGCTCTTATGCCTTGCAGGCGGGTCGCGAGATTAGAGTGATGGTAAAGAGCGACATAATTGATGATGTCAGATGCGTGGCCCTCTCTAAAGAGCTCGCCAAACAGATAGAGGAAGAGCTTGACTATCCAGGGCAGATAAAAGTTACGGTTATCAGAGAGACCCGAGCGGTGGATTATGCGAAATAGATAAATTTATATAAATTGAATATTTGTAAATCAATGTAATTAGAAAGGTCGTCACATGCCTGGAGGCTTATGCCGACAGGCAATTTTCATATTCAATACGTTTTATTCTATACATCCTCAAGGTAAAGTAGAAAATGTAGATGCGAGAAATGTTTCCTTCTGAAGGTTATGGCAGTGCGACAAAATGTGAACCAAAAAATAAGGGTAACGAGGGGAAAAGTCGATATGAGGGAACGTTTTTACTTAAAAATCAAGGATTTGAAGCTGAAAAACTACACACATGGTTGGCAGTTAAGCATATCTTGGAGAAGGGGATTTCAAGACATGTTTAGTCTGCGTCCAAGGGCAAATCTTAGACGCCCGGTCACGCCATTTTTATTTTGCTGATCAAGCAATACACTGGGCACTTCTCATATAATTTTGAAGGGCTCTGAAGATATTATCCTATGCAGGATTGGATGGCCATCATATTGAAGTTATAAGGGATAGAAGAGGGGTAGGCATAAAATAAGTAACCAGGTGAGAGATGATTGAGAACCGGGCCGAAAGGGAAAAACTTTTCAAATTCGTAAAGGAGTTTGCTCGCAAATCTACCCTAACCATCGAGGAGGATTTGGGAAACGGCTATGTAAGGCTCAGGGTGACTGAGGCGGAGAAGAGGCAAGCACTACAGGATATACGTTGCGTGGAAGACGTGGTTAGGGAATTGGTGAGAAATTCCAGGGACGCTAACTCCCGTAGGATCTATGTGGCTTCCCAGAAAGAGAAAAATCGTTGGCGATATATCACGGTTATAGATGATGGAAAGGGAATACCCGAAAGCGTTCAGAAGAGAATATTCGATTCCAGAGTGACATCTAAAGCCGAGGAAGTCGTAGAAGACCTATTTGGGATTCACGGAAGGGGCATGGCCCTCTTTTCTATAAAAAACACTGTGGATAGCATCCATCTGGTTAGATCGGAAGAGGGGAGAGGCGCTATATTCAAGGTAGTTATTGATACACATAAGTTGAACGAAAAAGGGGATCAATCAACTTTTCCCCGTTTAAACATGGAGGAAGGTCGCATAATTCCTCAAGGAACTCGCAATATCTTACATACTCTGGTTGAGTTCGTTTTTGAGGAAAATCCTCCTGAAATATTTTACGGGTCTAACTCGGAAACGCTTTCACTTCTTTACGCGCACTCAAATGAGATTTTAAGGATACAGCCACACAGTAGTAGTGAGGATAAAAGCATTTTACCCATGTGGCACGATATATCCTTGATAAAAGAAGGAAAGAGATTACAGGAGTACGCGGAAGGCCTGGGTTTAGAGGTTTCCCAGCGCAATGCCTTCAGAATCTTAGATGGGGAAATTAACCCCCCACCTTCAATTAACCAACGTGCAGAATGTGTTCTGCCAACGCATAAGGAAATTATGGATCGACCAAAGCCCGAGAGCAAAGAGAGATTTCTACCTGGAAATCTTAGCAAAAGGTTCAGTGAAGATGATTTGGATATAATTAAATGCAAATTGACCGAAGCCTGTAACCTGATAGGCAAGAAATATTTCCTCAAAGTGGTGGAGTGCAAAGCGAAGAAGGCTAGGGATAAGATTAACTTCACTATAGTAGTTGAGGACGAATAAATAAGACGATTAAATAAATAAAACAAATAAAATAATTTACCAATGAGGCACTTCCGCTTTGCGTTAATCATCGTCTTCGCTGACTAGAAGTATCATCTCTATGGTGGTATTGCCAATATTCGTTGGTGCGAAGCGTTTTGCTTATTACTCCCGTGGCGATCACCTCTCGGTATTGGTAGTTAAGATAAGCCATGCTCTTCAGTTTACCCTGTTTATCAATTACCAATAGCTTAATATTACGGAAATAATTGTTTTACCTTCGTTTAGCAGGGTAAGATGTGCCACACATCCAATCTTCATTACCGCTTATGGCCAGATAAAGCTTAAAACGAAGGGCGTGGATTTTAACCCCATAATTATACAAATAAAAAATTCTACCCCACATTTTTTTCAAGGATTTAGTTATAAAAAGTGCGAGGAAGTAAAAGAATAACCGTTGGATTTTATGGGCTCATATAAGAAGAACGAGGAACTTTCCCCTTAACTGGCAAATGAGTGTTTTTCGCTATATAAATTCCAGGGTGGAAATTTAATTAATTTCAAAACGGTAAGCATGATAGCTTTACTTATTTCAAAAATTGTGGCATATTCGATAAATAGCCGTTGTATCATATGAAAGTCGGAAGTGAATTATCTTAACAGGAGTAACGATATAATTCATAATTTAATATTTTTGATAAACATATAAAAAATTAATCAAATCCAGCTATTGTTGAATATGTGACAGGGGAGGAATAACGCAAATGGAAGTTTTAAAAGTTTCATCGAAGTCAAATCCTAACTCGGTGGCTGGTGCTTTGGCGGGGGTGCTCAGGGAAGAAGGCGAGGCAGAAATCCAAGTTATAGGAGCGGGCGCTTTGAATCAGGCCATCAAAGCAATAGCGATCGCCCGCGGTTTCGTAGCGCCTAGTGGGATCGATCTTATTTGTGTGCCCGCTTTCACAGATATTATGATCGATGGCGAGGAGAGAACTGCAATTAAACTTACTGTGGAATCTCGATAAACTTTCGATAGCTAAGTTGTACTAACTTCTTCAATCTAAGATGATTGATGAGAAGGAATAAGAGATGGAAATAGTAAAATTGATTTTTTTCATATTGTTAATAATCGTTACCCCCTTAATTACCATATTCATTATAAGGATATTGCTTAAAGCATCCCATGCTCTAGACCAAATAAACACCACACTGGAAGACGCTAGGCCTCAAGTAAACATGTTTCTATCCAATTTAAACACTACCCTAGATGATGTGAATGACGAGATGGGAAGAGTGATCGAAATAACTAGTGAGGCACAAGAAGTGCTTGCGCGACTTGAAAGCGGCATGCTTTCGGCTGAGAAGGCTATGCAGTCCCCTGCGGCTCGCTATGGTGGGGTGGCTTTGGGACTGCTGACCACCTCTTTGCTTTTCGGCTCCCAGGCGAGAAGAGCCAGAAAAATGATTAAAAAATCAGGCAAGTTAAAGAAGAAGGAGAGAAAGTAAGATCGCCCGCCTTTCCCTTTCTAGCGCTTCATTATACAGTTGGGATCTCGAAGATTTCTTTTCCATTGCCCGCCAGGCGGGCATAAGAAATGTCGAGTTGATGGTCGACAAACGCCCGGAGACGCAAAATTGGGAAACGCTCAGGCGCCTTTCGGAAGATAAAGAGATTCATATATCCAGTATCCACGCGCCATTCCTCCTTGCCAGCCGAAAGGTTTGGGGAAAGCCTCAGGAAAAAATAAGAAAAAGCGTTGAGTTAGCGAAAAAATTGCGTTCGCAAATCGTGGTGATTCATCTCCCATATATCTGGCAGGTAAAATACGCGGATTGGCTATATCGTAACATCAACAGTTTTAGCCGGGCTGAAAATATCGAGGTCGCCGTGGAAAATGCGATCCTGGTAAAATTCTGGAAGCGGTGGAATCTATCCTACTTCAACAACCTTGGAGAGCTATCCCATTTTGAAAATCTTGTCTTCGATACTAGCCATTTTGCCATAAGCAGAACAAATCTTTTCAATGCGTGGGATTGTTTGAAGGGAAAGGTAAGGCATATCCACCTTTCCAACAACTTTCTAAAGGGGTTCGACGACCATGCTCTTCCATTCAAAGGTAGGCTCCCTTTGGATTCCTTTCTCCAACGAGTGGCTGCCGACGGTTACGATAGAGATATAGTTCTGGAATTAAGCCCCAACTCCCTCGAGGCTAAATGGGGGCGGTCGACGATAATCTATAATCTCCAAGCCTCAATGGAGTTTTGCAGGTCGCATCTTAAAATAGATCTCAATTGATAAGTCCTTGAATATCTATACTTCTATTAACCTTCTTGAGTGCTTAATCATATAATGTTTGTATGAAGTTTGCCACGGTGGTTTTCGGTTGCCAGATGAACATACATGACTCCGAAAGGATCGACGGTCTCTTGACCTCCGAGGGGTGGGAAAAGACGGAAAACCTCAAGAGTGCAGACGTAGTGATCCTGCTCACCTGCTGTGTGAGGGAAAGCGCGGAGGAGAGGTTCTGGGGATATCTACAATCATTAAAACCTCTGAAGCGGAAGGGCACAATTTTCGCTGTCGGGGGCTGTTTGGCCCAGGAGATTGGAACCGGGATATTTAATAGGGCCCCTCATGTGGACTTGGTTTTTGGAACTCATCAATATGTCAATATCCTGGATCTGATTTGGCGGTCTATGAAAGGCCCGGTATGTTCCCTGGAGATGGATGGGTTAAATTTGGCATCAGCCCCCCTTCGTCGCAGAGAGGGTTTCCGCGCCTGGGTTCCGATCATCCATGGTTGCAATAATTTCTGCAGTTATTGCATTGTCCCGTACACTCGGGGTAAGGAGATAAGCAGGCCAAGGGAAGAAATTTTTCGGGAGATAGACAGGTTAGCTCAAGAAGGGGTGAAAGAAATAGTATTATTAGGCCAGAACGTGAATTCCTATGGTAAAGATATATATGGACACAGGGAATTTCCCCGTCTACTGGGCGAGATTGCGGAGAGGCTACCGGGTGTTTGGGTAAGATTCCTTACCTCGCACCCACGGGATTTTGATGAGGCCTTAGTAGAAGTGGTATCTTCCCATGACAATATTTGCCGTTATATACACCTACCTGTGCAGGCGGGATCCGATCGCATCTTGTTAAAAATGAATCGGGGATATAACCGCGACTTTTACTTAAGGCTGGTGGAGTTGATAAGAGAGAGGTCGCCGCGATGCTCCATCTCCACCGATATCATTGTGGGGTTTCCGGGAGAAAAGGAGAGGGATTTCCAGGACACCGTCGATCTTGTGGAACGTTGCGCCTTCGATTCGGCGTTTACCTATATATACAATCGAAGAGAAGGCACCAAGGCAGCTGAGCTGGGAGGTGAGGTGCCGCGCGAAAAGATAATGGAACGATTCCATAAGCTGACCTCACTTACGGATAAGCTTACCTTTGAGAGTAATCGTAGGGAGCGGGGAAGCGTACAAGTTGTTCTGGTTGAAGGCAAGAGCAAGAAAGACCAAGAAAATATGTTGAAAGGAAGGACTTCTAGAAATAAAGTGGTTAACTTTCTGGGGGAGGAAAAACTTATTGGGGAATTCGTTCGGGTGAAGATAGAAGAGGCAGGAAAGTTCAGTCTTTTGGGAAGGATTGTGCCTGATAAGGAAAGTTCGAGACAACATTCGGAATGATCGTAGCTTTTAAAACGTTCTTTTAAACGGTCATGTTATAAAATAAAAGCGAATAAAAGCGAGGACGTTTAAGAGAAGGGGGTCGCTGATGTCCGATAATTTAAATCTTCTTGCGGGATGTATCGTCCCTCACCCTCCATTGTTGATACCTGAGATTGGGGGGAGGGATTTGGTCAAGGTGGAAAGCACAAAGAGAGCTATGGAGGAAATCGCCGATAGGATTAAATTCCTGGAGCCGGAAGTATTGTTTTTGATATCGCCGCATAGTCCTATATTAGCCAGGTCTTTCGGCGTAAAGTTATCCCAGGATCTGGAAGGCAGTTTTGCCAACTTTGGCTGTCCTCAAGTGAGGATTAGAAAGCAGAACGATGTGGATCTAGCGATGAAGATTATCGATTTAGGAAGGGATAGAGGGATAGAAGTGGAGCCGATCAAAGGCATGAGGGGGAGATGGTTGAGCGAGGGCGAGGAGCTCGACCACGGCTCTTTAGTGCCTCTTTATTATATCGATCAAAAAATCGATATCCCTGTCGTTTCTGCATCTATATCCTATTTAAGTTATAGGGATCATTTCAGGTTTGGTGAAATAATAAGGGAAGCTTGTGAAGAGCTGGGACGTAAGATGGTGTTCGTAGCCAGCGGAGATCTTTCCCACCGGTTGTTGCCAGGAGCTCCCGCTGGTTTCAATCCCAGAGGCAAGGAATTCGATCAAGCCATCGTAGATATCGTCTCATCCGGTTCTTTCGAAAGTATTTACGACATCGAAGAAGAGTTGGTAGAAGATGCGGGGGAATGCGGTTTCAGATCCATTCATACTCTCTGGGGATCATTGAGCAAATATCAACTGGAAAATTATCTACTCTCCTATGAGGGCCCGTTCGGGGTAGGATACTTGGTCTCGTATCACCAATGTCTTAAAGAGAGCGCTTAGGAAGGGGGTAAGAGTTGGAACCCAAGGGAGAAAAGGATAACACGAGTAATGCGATTCCTGGAGGGATGAGAGGAGAAAAGGGAGAGAGCGATTTAGTGAAACTCGCGAAGAGGTCTATAGAGGCCATAGTGAGAGAAGGAAGACTGCTCTCTAGATCCGATTGCCCCGAACTTGTGGAAAAGATAAAAGGCAGCGCAGGAGCTTTTGTCAGCATAAAGAAAAGAGGTCAATTGAGGGGATGCATTGGTACTTTCCGACCCACGAGAAAAGACCTCGCCGATGAAATTATTTATAATGCGGTAAGCGCTTGCCAGCATGATCCTCGATTTCCTCCGGTAAGAGAGGATGAACTGGAAGAACTAGAGATAACAGTTGACGTGCTGGAGGAACCTGAGCCTGTACCTGGCCCAGAGTTTCTGGATCCTAAAGAATACGGAGTGATCGTCAAAAGTGGTCCCAAAACGGGGTTGTTATTGCCCGACCTTGAGGGAGTGGATACCGTGGAGGAGCAGATAGATATAGCCAGGCGAAAGGCGGGGATTATGCCAGGAGAACCTTTGCAACTCTTCAGGTTCAGGGTTTCCCGGCACAAATAAAAACTGATTTATGATGAAACCCGGAGTGATAGCAATCGTTGGCCCCACTGCCACTGGTAAGTCGAGTTTGGCGCTTGAGTTAGCCCCTTTATACCGCGGGGAGATAGTTTCCATAGACTCTATGCAGGTTTACAGAGGCATGGATATCGGAACGGCCAAGCCCAAGCTGGAAGATTTAAGTAGGGTTCCCCATCATCTTGTGGATATAATTTGGCCCGATGAGAATTTCTCCGTGGCTGAGTTCCAGAAACTTGCAAGAAAAAGTATCGATGAAATCTTAAAGAGAGAGAAGATGCCCTTTCTGGTGGGAGGTTCGGGCTTATACCTCAGGACCGCGGTGGATGATTTCAATTTTCCCAAAGGGGTAGAAGACCCACACTTCAGGGAGTTGACAACGGATATACAAGGCGATTACACCCGCTATAACCCTTATGAGAAACTCAAAGAGATAGATCCCGTTTCGGCGGAAAAGATAGACCCAAGAAATCTTCGACGGGTGCTGAGAGCTCTAGAAGTGTACGAGCTTACCGGAATACCATTCTCGCGCTTCCAAAAAGAATTTCAGGAGATCCCCCCGGTTTACGATCTGGTGGCTGTTGGCCTGTACGCAGAAAGGAGCCTTCTTTACGAATCTATCGATCGCAGGGTGGACCGCATGATCGAGGAAGGATTGGTGGATGAGGTGAGGAGGCTAAAGGAAAGATTTGAGCTCTCCATGACGGCGAGACAGGCAATTGGCTATAGGGAAGTTCTCGATTATCTTGACAACAAGATAAGCCTTGAGGAAACTATTCATAAAATTAAGGTGAGAACCCACCGTTTCGCCAAGCGACAGATGACCTGGTTCAAAAGGGACAAAAGGATCAAATGGATAGAGCTCACCGAAAAGGAGCTTAAAGGCGAAATACAAAGCTTACAGAAGCGAGTTCGCGCATACTTAGACGCGGTTTTAGGCAAGGAGGACTGTTGAAGAGAAAATTCTTTAAGTACCATGGGTTGGGAAACGACTTTATCATATTCGAATATACGTCTGGAGAGCAAGATTTCGATAGAAACCTGGTGGCCCCTCTTTGCAGAAGGGAATGGGGGGTAGGTGCGGATGGCGTTATTCTGGCGTCACCGCCTCGCGGTGGTGGTCATGCCAGAATGATAATCTATAACGCCGATGGTTCGGAGGCGGAGATGTGCGGCAACGGCATAAGATGTCTTGCCGCATTCCTTTATACCCATGGATTGGTAAGGGACAACCCAATGATTATTGAGACAATGAAGGGAGCTAGGGAAGTTCATCTGGATATGGAGGGCCCTGATATCAGTTCGGTCTCCGTGGACATGGGGATACCCGAATTCCATCGAGCTAGTATCCCCATGAAAGGTGAGAAAAAGGAGGCTGTTAGGGAAAAGATTGAAGCGGGGGGAAAAGAGTATGAGGTGACCTGTCTTTCTATGGGAAACCCCCACTGCGTGGTCTTCACGCCCACTTTGGATACTGCTCCGGTGGAAGAGGTGGGTCCTCTATTGGAACATCATCCCATCTTCCCGCAAAGGACCAACGTGGAATTCGTCAAGGTGGAATCGGAAAAAAGATTGAGAGTTCGAGTATGGGAAAGAGGAGTTGGAGAAACTCAGGCTTGCGGAACGGGAGCATGCGCCGCCTTCGCAGCATCATTACGATTGATGAAAGGAGCATCTCCCATGGAAGTTATTCTTCCGGGAGGCACGTTACACTTAAAAGTGGATGAGTTTGGACATATACATATGAGAGGCCCCATTATGGAAGTTTTCAAAGGGGAACTTTCCAGACAATGGATAAAGCAATATATGGAATAAACGGAAGGAGGAGAGTTGAGAATTGCGCAAAGGCTAAACAATTTGGAGCCGTACCTTTTCGCGGAAATAGACCGAAAGATAGCTGAAAAAAAGGCGCAGGGACTAAGAGTAATTGATTTTGGCATCGGCGATCCAGATATGCCCACGCCCAAACATATAGTGGACGCGCTTTGCGAGGCTAGTAAGGACCCCCGGAACCATAGATACCCATCCTATCAAGGTCTCCCAGCATTTTTGGAGGCAGTATCAAGCTGGTTCGAGAAGAGATTTGGGGTCCAGCTAGATCCTCAAAAGGAGATTGTGAGCGTGATCGGATCCAAGGATGGTATTTCTCATTTTCCCCTCGCTTTCGTCAATCCTGGAGATACCGTCCTGGTCACTGAGCCAGGTTATCCCGTCTACCGGACTTCCACAATTTTCGCTGGGGGGCACCCTTACCTGCTTCCTCTCAAAGAGGAGCGAGGTTATCTCCCAGATCTTAAATCGGTTCCCGCTGATGTCCTCAACAATGCGACCATACTCTTTATAAATTATCCCAATAATCCGACGACTGCGGTGGCGTCGCTCACCTTCTTCGAAGAGGCGGTCTACTTTGCACGAAAGCATGAATTGATAATAGCCCACGACAACGCCTACTCGGAGATTACCTACGATGGCTATGTTGCCCCATCGATAATGGAGGTTCCCGGCGCCAAACAGGTTTGCGTGGAATTTCATTCCCTATCCAAGACCTATAACATGACTGGCTGGAGATTGGGATTCGCGGTGGGGGGAAGCGAGATAATCGACGCGTTTAAGACCCTGAAAACGAATATAGACTCGGGAGTTTTTAACGCAATACAGTATGCTGGAATAGCCGCTTTGACCGGTCCACAGGACTATGTAACCGCCATGTGCGATATATATAAAAAAAGGAGGGACCTGCTGGTTGAATGCCTGGAAAAAATAGGGTGGCAGGTGAAAAAACCCCAGGCCACTATCTATGTCTGGGTGAAGGTGCCAAAAGAATTCGATTCATCAACTTTTACTGAGTATCTGCTGGAAGAATCGGCAATTGTGGTCGCTCCCGGTTCCGCATACGGTCCCAGTGGAGAGGGTTATGTTAGGTTTTCCCTTACCATCCCCGAAGAGGACCTCCTGCTGGGTATCGACAATCTTCGGAAATCTTTCCTGCAGTGAGTTTTCATGAATGATTTAAATAAAACTGAGGATAGCAGAGAGAGAGCTCTCCTCGTGGGGATTCGGTTCCCTTCAATGAAAGCGTCCGAAGCCGAGGAAAGTATAAATGAGCTTAAGGCACTCGCTAGGACCGCAGGGGCTGAAGTGACGGAAGTCGTTCTTCAGCAGAGGGAGCGTCCGGATAGCTCCATTCTAATAGGCAGAGGAAAAGCCAGGGAAATCGCGGAGCTCATTAAGGAAAGGCAAATAGATCTGGCAATATTCGATCACGATCTCACCCCGGTCCAACAAAGGAACTTGGAGAATCTCTTCTCTTGTAAAGTGGTTGATCGCACCGCCTTGATCCTGGATATATTCGCCCTTCACGCTCACACCAAGGAGGGAAAGGTGCAGGTAGAACTAGCCCAATACATGTACCTTTTGAATAGATTGACGGGGAGGGGGATCCAGCTATCCAGGCTGGGAGGGGGAATTGGGACCCGAGGGCCCGGGGAGACCAAGCTTGAGGTGGATCGCAGGGTTATACGAAGGCGCATAGGGACTCTCCGTAAAGAACTGCGGGAGCTTGAGCGGGTGCGTCAGGTGAAAAGAAAAAGAAGGGCGAAACGAGGGATATATTCTTTTTCTCTAGTTGGCTATACCAATGCCGGTAAATCATCTTTGTTAAACCAGCTGGCACGTACTTCTGTGACTGTCGAGGACATGCTCTTTTCCACGCTGGATTCCACTACTAAAAGGATAAGACTTGAAAGCGGAAAAATCGCCGTCATTACCGACACGGTAGGGTTTATCAACAAACTTCCCCATCAGTTAGTGGAGGCCTTCAAGTCAACCCTGGAGGAAGTCAGGGAAAGCGACACCATCCTGCATGTAATCGATGCCTCGTCAAATCTACTACATAATAAGGTGGAAGCGGTGTATACAGTTCTCGATGAATTGGGTGCCGAGAATATTCCACGAATCGAGGTTCTGAACAAGATAGACCTCTGTGATGAGGAGAGGCGACGGGAGTTGACTCGCATGTTTAAAGGCGCGTTGATGATATCAGCTAAAACGGGTGAGGGTTTGGAATGTTTGAAGGAATTGCTGGATGAGGTTGTCACCTCAGCAAAAAACGCGAGAGCTGGGGAAAGACATATAATTTCAGGGCGGAATTGAGCTGAGTGGATCCATTTCGAGAAAACAAGTCCCAGATTAGCACGCTAGGGAACTAGGAGATTTTTACCCTTAAAACCAGCGCGATCGGTACAGCTATGCGATTCCTCTTTCCTAAAGAAGGGGGCGCTCCTAGCGATGTCAAAATACGCCCAAAGACGCGTTTTGTCGGAAACGACATAATATTATCCAGATATTTAAAGATAATGTCGAATATCAATTATGAACGATTAGTTTGTTGATGAAATAATATAGTTGGATCACACGGGTGCACTCGATGGATTGGAAAGATGAAAATACATTCCGCTACGAATTCATATTGAGGTTGCTCTTCATCGCCTCAGTTTTCATAATCGTAAATCTTAATTGGCTGGGCGTATATATCGGGGATGAGATAAACTATCCCCTAGTATACGGACTCACCAGTGGATACTTACTGCTCAATCTCTTATGGATACTGGGAAGAGAAAAATTTTCTTACCAGGGAGATTATTGGTATATAGTTGTTGCCATCGATTTCACGATAACTTTCGCCTATATTTTCGCAACTGGGGGGGCGGAAAGCAACCTATTCCTCATGCTGGGAATCGTTCCTATGATCGCAGGAGTGTACTTCGGCTTAAAGGGAGCTGTTGTTGCCGGCGTCGCAGAGATCGCGGCCTTCACCTTCGTGGTCTTACTGGACAAGGTTTTGATAAAACAAGTCGAGGCCACCAACTATTCCCATTTGGTAATAAGGTACGTGTATATCGCCGGTTCCGCGCTATTCGATGCAGTTATAACTGGATTGATGGCTAAAGACCGAGACAGACTAGAGGTGCTCTATAAAATAAGTCAAAGCAACAGTTCCATTCCTATATTATCCAGGCTGGTGGAATCCATTTTAGGCTTGCTGTCAGATCATTTAAGAGCGAGCAAGGTTTTATTAATACTTTATGAGGAGCAAAGCGATGATTTACGTATTCAAGAGCCAGCCATTGGGCTGAGCGCGGTGGAAATAGCAACGATCAATGATCAACTAAACAGCGAGGAGGCGTACGAAAAATTATTATCCGTGGACAAGAGCATGAGAACTAACGCCAACTTTCTCCCCGGATTGGCAGGCGAACAGGCTTCCAGCAAAAAAAGCCGGCTTGACGTAATGATAACTTCGCTGCGAGCAAGGGAAAGAAAAATTGGATATATAGTTCTGTGGAGACGTGAAGACCAAAAGGAGTTCACGCGCAGGGACGAGAGATTTATGAACTTGGTATCCGACCATATAGCTGTATATATCGAGAACACACTTCTTTATAAAAAGAGCGAGGAGAACGTGGCTCAGCTCTCCAGTCTGATCAGGGTAGTTGATGCTATCGGTAGCCTCTCTAAGTTGGATGATATCTACACGCTAGCCCTTGATGTGGTCAGAGGCCTCTTCGCTCCCGATATGGCTCTAATTAATGTAGTGAACAGGAAAACGGGTTTGTTGGAGCCGGTTAAGAGCTTTGGGTTCAGCGAGTATTACCAGTTGCATAATTTAGGAAGACCCTTCGAGAGAATCTTGGATTGCTTTGTGCTCACGCATGACCGAGGATTCTTGAGTCCTGATATAGATAAAGACAAAAGATGCCCTAATTTGAGAGTGGAGGAAGGTGTAAAATCGGTGCTCTGCACCGCCATAAAAAGTGGCAAGGAGGTGTACGGAATCCTACATCTAGCTAGTCGTTATCCCGGGGCGTTTAACGAACAAGACCTTACCCTAGCCAACGCCATCGGTGAGCAATTGGGTATTGCCTTGGAGAGGGCGGAACTCTTTAATGAAATAAACCGACTGGCCATAACCGATTCCCTGACCGGCCTCTACAATAGGCGTTATCTAAACAATATTTTAGAAGATGAGATAAAACGCTCATCGCGATATAATCATCCTTTATCTTTCGTGATGATCGATATAGATCACTTTAAATTTTACAACGACAGAAATGGACATCCCATGGGGGACCAAGTTCTGAGAGATCTGGCTAAGATACTAAAGGAAAACACCCGGGAAGTGGATGTCCTTTTCCGCTATGGAGGCGAGGAATTTTTAATCCTGGTTCCTGAGGCGAATAAGGATGAAGCGGTGGTGATGGCGGAGAGAATCAGAAGTATGGTAAAGGAATTCAGATTTCCCATGGAGGAAGATCAACCAGAAGGGGATCTAACTATAAGCATTGGAGTGGCCAGTTATCCGGAGGATGGGGCTAGTGGGGAATTGCTGATAGAGATGGCTGACCGCGCTCTCTACCAGGCCAAGAGGATGGGAAGGGATAGTGTGATTCCTTATTCCGTAAGATATCCAGATGAACATAATATAAGGGGGAGCGCTAAGTGGGGTTCCGATGGAAAGCATGGTCAATACAGCTAGCGCCGGAGTTTGTCCGCGATGGCATAAACAGCACGTTTACTTAAACGATCCTTTAGGAATACATTATCCGGTCCTTTGCAACGGTGGGAGTAAAACGCTAGTTTATCTTTCCCCCTCTCTTATGAATCGTATTGAGTTTGGTCGCGACTTTCTCAAACTAAATAAAGGTTTTGACCACTAAAGCGCTGACGCCCTATGAGCGAAAGAGGGAAATCTATTAAATCTCGATATTAACAAACTGGAGGTAAGCTCAATCTTGCCCATGAAAAATTGACAAATTTTCCTTCCTGGGGCCACCGAGAAGCGCAATAGATATATCCATTAGTAGACAGAAAAGAACAAAAAGCTCAGTTTATCTGGTAAAACAACGCTACGTTGGTAGGAAAAACTTCGCCCCACATAGGTTTACCGTTACAGTGAGCTTGATTTAACAATATATTATATAGGTCCTTAAGCAAATAGCCCGATTTAACAGAACTATAGTTTTAAAAGGGCGGGAAAGATCGATCCACTATATGAATTTATCGTCTTTCCGACGCTTGAGGTTTTAACGGTTAAATATTAATATTATTAATGTTCCTGATTGTATTTATGAGGAAGTTTAAAAGACGACAATGAATTATTGTCTGTCGGGTTTCGGGATGTAGCGCAGTTTGGTTAGCGCGCTGGACTGGGGGTCCAGAGGTCGGAGGTTCAAATCCTCTCATCCCGACCAGCGGAAAGGCCCTTATGGGCCTTTCAGATTAATTAAAGTTATTTGTGACTAGCGATTAAAAAGTTTGTGTTGAGAGCCAAGATAGGTTATTTTGCTAAAAATTGATAAAGTTTACCTAGGTTTTGCTAGCGGTCGACTGGCTATAGACCATAATTTTATTGAATAACGGATTTAAAGAGAGGAAATACGGATGGCCAATCTAGTAACCATTTTGAGGATTATACTAACGCCCTTGACAGTGTGGTTAATTTTAATTTCTTCGCCAAATCGTACGGATACCGGACATCTGCTCGCTTTGGCATATTTCCTTACCGCAGCTGCCACAGATTTTATCGATGGGCAGATAGCCAGAAGAACCGACACCATTACCGAGTTCGGTAAGGTCGTTGATCCTTTCGCCGACAGATTGTTGGTCATTGCGGTGCTGGTCTCCCTGATGATAAAAGATTTCTTACCCATTTGGATGGGAGTGCTAATAGTAACTAGAGACCTGCTTATGCTTATTGGCGCTCCTCTCATCGGCATTAACAAGCAGGATATTCGCGACGAGCTCGCGGTTCATTGGACTGGCAAACTTGCCACTGCTCTCCTCTTCGTATCCATATGTGTGTTTATCTTATTTAACACGGCGGGATACGTGAATCCAGTTGGATTCTATATTTTCCTCGTCGGGGTGTTGTTCAGCTATTTGAGCGGGTATATATATGTAATGAGGGGTATAAGGATTTTGAGGAGAAAACAAGGAGGGATGGGTGATGAGCTATCTTAGTAACGAAGACCTGGGAAAGCCCTTTGTGAAAATATCCTGGTATGGGCATGCCATGTTTGCCATTGAGGATGATGAGGGAACCCGCGTTATAACCGATCCCTATGACCCACAGATTGGCTACAATTTTCCGGAGATAGAAGCGAACATCGTTACCGTGAGCCACGACCATTTCGACCATAACAACGTAAAGGGAGTTAAAGGAAATCCCATAGTAATTAAGGAAGCCAGCCCGAGGGATATAAGCGGCGTTAAGATAGAAGGCGTTACGTCCTACCATGATGCCTCATCGGGTTCAGAACGGGGAAGCAATATAATATACCGCTGGGAAATGGCGGGCTTAAACCTAGCTCATCTTGGCGACCTGGGGCACCCTCTAGATTCCAGTCAAGCCGAGCGGCTTAGGGACCTAGACATCCTGTTTATTCCAGTTGGCGGGGTATTCACCATTGATGGCGAGGCCGCGGCTAGTTTGGTGGAGGAGATCAAACCAAGAGTGGTTATCCCCATGCATTACAAGACCCCCGTATTGAACCTTCCTATCGCGGGAGTTGAACCATTTACCCAGAGATTTAAGGATGTTGAGGACGCGGGCAAGAATCCTATCTACCTGGGGAAGAGCAATATACCTCAGGCGACTAAAGTGATCGTGCTAGATTATTTGGAGTAAATCGAGTCAACGGCAACTCACAGCAAGAGGACGAAATATGAAAGCAGTGATTATGGCTGGCGGCCAGGGAACTAGACTTAGGCCGCTTACCAGCAGCATTCCCAAACCTATGCTTCCGGTTATCAACAAACCTATTATGGAGCACATAATTAACCTTCTGAAAAGCCAAGGAATGTTGGAACTTTATGCCACCCTACAGTTTCTGCCTACGACTATAATAAATTATTTCGGGGATGGGAGCGATTTGGGGGTAAAGCTCTCTTATGTTTTAGAGCAGACCCCGTTGGGTACGGCGGGCAGTGTAAAGAATTGCGAAAATTTTCTGGAAGAGACCTTTTTGGTGATAAGCGGCGATGCCTTGACAGATATCGATCTCACGCAAGCGATAGATTTTCATCGAGAAAAAGGGGCGGTGGCCACCCTAATATTGCTCAGAGTATCCAACCCGTTGGAATATGGAATCGTGGTCACGGACGCGGAAGGGCGTATAGAAAGGTTCCTGGAGAAGCCCAATTGGGGCCAAGTATTCAGCGATACCGTCAACACGGGTATCTATATCCTAGAACCAGAGATATTCAAGCATATTCCCAGAGATAAACCCTACGATTTCAGCCAAAACCTCTTCCCCCAGCTCCTGGAAAAAGGTTTCCCCCTTTTCGGATTTATTGGCGAGGGATACTGGTGCGATATAGGCAATTTTGCTCAATATATGCGAGCCCACAAGGATGTCCTGGAAGGGAAAGTCCGGCTGCAGCCAGAGGGGTTCGAAATAAGTAAAGGGGTTTGGTTGGGCGAGGAAGCGGAGATAGCGAGAGGCGCCACGGTCAAGGGACCCGTAGTTATAGGTTCCTATAGCAAAGTGGAAGAGGGAGTGATAATAAGGGAATACTCGGTCATTGGAAATAATATAGTCATAAAGAACAACTCTTTTATCCATCGAGCAGTGCTTTTTGACAACTCCTATATTGGATCGGGATGCCACCTGCGTGGATGCGTTATCGGGAAAAACTGCGACCTCAAGGCGAATGTGAGGGTGGAAGAGGGAGTGGTGATAGGAGATGATTGTCTCGTGGGGGAAAACGCCCTTATCAATCACGATGTAAAGATATTCCCCTTCAAGACGGTGGAACCGGGAGCGATAGTAAACACTAGTATTATATGGGAATCCAAGGGTATGCGCACTCTATTTGGTATGGGCAGAATATCCGGCATCATGAATGTGGATATTACACCAGAACAAGCAGTACGCATCGCCATGGCTTATGGAACCCTTCTTCCCAAAGGCTCGCATGTGGTCACCAGCAGGGATGCCTCAAGACAAGCTCGTACCATCAAGAGAGCTATCATCACGGGCTTGAACGCCACTGGTGTAAACGTATCGGATTTGGAGATCGCCCCCATACCGGTTAACCGACTTTATATTAAGACGCAGAGGGCAGCAGGGGGTGTGGACATAAGGGTGTCGCCTTATGAAAATCAGTCTATTGAAATCCAATTTTTTGATAGTGAGGGTATAGATATCGGCGAGGCGATGCAGAGAAATATTGAGAAAGTATATGCCCAGGCAGATTTTCGCAGAGCTTTTGCCAATGAAGTGGGAGCCATCAATTTTCCCCATCGCTCATTAGAGATATATTCCCAATCCCTTAGCGAAAAAATCGATGTCGATCTGTTGCGCAGCAGGCTTTTCAAGATAGTGGTCGACTGCGCTTATGGAAGCACTAGTATGGTTATCCCCAGCATCTTGGGGAAATTAGGTTGCGAGGTGCTCATGCTTAATTCCTACATTGACGAGGAAAAGGCCTCTATCAGCATCGAGGATCTTTCCAGCAACATCAGGCAGGTCACCGATCTGGTAAAAAGCTCTGGCGCCGATCTAGGGGTGGTTTTGGACAGCTCCGGGGAAAGAATTTATATTATTGATGATCTTGGCGAGCACGTCGACTTGATTATAGCGCTACTTCTATACGTCAAACTTATCTCGGAGAGACATCGGCAAGAGAGCATAGCCGTCCCCGTTTCCGTCACCTCGCAGGTAGAGAGGATCGCAGAAAAAGCCGGTAACAGGATCATCAGGACCAAAGTAAGCAAAAGTGCGCTTATGGAAGAGGCGATGAGGTCCAATGTGATTTTTGCCGGGGCCAACGGAGGAGGGTATATATTCACCGAGTATATACCCGCTTACGATGGAGTTATTAGTATGGTGAAGCTGCTTGAGCTACTGGCTAACTCCAATAAATCACTGAGCGAGCATATTCGAGAAATTCCAAGGATATACTACTACACCTGCGATATTCCCACGTCTTGGGAGAATATCGGTTCCGTCATGAGAGGCATCAAGGAGAAAAACAGAATCGGCAAGATGGATTATACCGACGGTATAAAGATTTTCGTGGATGACCGCAACTGGGTGCTTATTCTCCCCGATGCTGAGGAACCCCTTCTCCACATCATAGTGGACGCGGAGAGCGGTGAAATGGGAGAGAGTCTGCTGAAAGAGTATCAAACCTTAGTGAAAGCGATGATAGAATAATAATTACTAAAAAAGGAGATGGTTTAATTGGAGTTCAAGCCTAACAGCGCGCTTCTAGTGATAGATATGCTCAATGATTTTATCAAAGAAGGCGGGGCATTGGTGGTGCCGAACGCCATACGCATAGTTCCCGGATTACAGAAGGCGTTGGAATCCGCGAGAGAGAAGAATGTCCCAGTGATATATATAACTGATGCCCACCTTCCTAATGACCCAGAGTTTGCTGACTGGCCGCCCCATTCCATACAGGATAGCTGGGGAGGGCAGGTGGTGGATGAGCTAGCGCCCCAAAAAAACGACTATATAATCAAAAAGAGAAGGTACTCCGCTTTCTTCGGTACCGATTTAGAGCTATTATTGCGGGAGCTCTCCATTGTAAATCTCTATCTCACTGGGGTGCTCACCAATATATGTGTCTATGCTACCGCTTTAGATGCTCGCATGCGAGGCTTCAACGTAATCGTCTTCAAAGATTTGGTAGCTTCGCTATCCAGGGAGACCGATGAGTTTATCTTTGGGCAGTTGAGCGATGTGCTCAAAGCAGAGCTCTTATAATCTCAATTATCATATGCAAATCTCTTATAAATTTCGGGAGTTCAGAATAAACGCTTTAAAAATTATGAACTTCTATTGGAATCTTCAATCTGCGAATGTTTAAGGAGTCAGCTTTTAACTTAAGCTAGGTGATTCTTTCTCCTTATCTTTACAAGCAACCCATCTATCCTTTAAAACGAATCTATCGGCGTTTGATAATACTCTTTATCTGAGGTAGGATAATGAGCCTTAGAGAGACAAAGAGGTCCAAGTGGAGATTGCTTCCGGTGTTGGAAGATAATGGTTACTGGCAGATGTCAATAGACCACTCTCTGCTAGACTCTGCACGCGCTGGTGATACTTTGCCAACCTTAAGGTTCTACAGATGGACACCGCCGGCGCTTACCATTGGTCGCTTTCAATCTATTGAAGATATAGACCTTGACGCGTGCAAGCGATATGGGATTGATGTGGTAAGACGACCGACAGGAGGAAGAGCGCTTCTCCATAAAGATGATTTTACCTATGCGCTGGTCTTTCCCCAAGGCTACGGGTTGCCATCATCGATTGAGGAATCGTATCTGTATATTTGCCGGGGAATAATCAAGGCTCTGCTGCTGGTAGGTTTGGAAGTGGATATAGCTACCCATGTTGGGTTTAGAAAGAAATCCTCGGAAGCCTGTTTCTCCATGCCCGCCTCGGCTGATCTATCATGTAGAGGCCTAAAAATATGCGGCAGCGCTCAGGTTAGAAAAGGAGGAGCGCTCTTACAACATGGCTCTATCATGCTAAGAGACAATCATGAGCTTCTTTTTAAGCTTTTCCGCTACCCGTCGGAGAAGATAAAAGAGGAGCGGGAAAGAGAATACAGGCGACGATGCACAAATCTGGAGAGAGAGGGCTTGAATCTAAGCTGGCGGGAGCTAGCCAACGCTTTTATCAGTGGATTCGAGGAAACATTCTGGGTAAAGATGGTTCCGGGCGACTTTTTCGCAGAAGAGCTACGTTTAGCGGAAAAATTTTATGACCATTATAAATCTACATCTTGGTTGCTCTACTCTAAGGAAAACCACATCCAGTAATGGTCAAAATTTAATCTTTGCGCTTTTTATATAAAATTAACACAGCGCAAACTTTATCACGAGGTAAGCAAAAAGAGGCGGTTCTTTATATATTAAATAGGTTAATTAGAGCCAGGTTAGCTTGTTAAACGAACGGGGTTAGAAGAACGGGGTTAGATATACACGGCTATTTGCTGCAAGATGCGTGAGCTTATTCATTGTCTGGCGAATCGGGCACAATCTAGATAAAAGGATGAAGTGATGCTAATATTTAGTTAAGTTATAAAGGAAGAGGAGGAGCAAATGGAGGAATTAGATAGCGAGAGGGCGCATGACATCTTCATCGATTATTCTCAGAAAAATGACCAGGAATTGAAAGAAATATTGAACGCATTGCTCAAGGAAGAACGGGAGATTTCCAAGCGACGGAGGTTATTGCATGGAAAGATCGATCTTTTGAGGGCAGAGCTAGTCAAGAGGAAGAGGGAAAGGCTTCAGACTGGCGAGTCTATAATTTCCGACGCCGATATTGAAAGATTGTCTAGCATTTTGGTGGGTATGGTTGAGGAAAAATCACAGGACAAAGAAGGGTGAGGGGATACCCCCACCTCGCTAATATGCTTTCAACTAAATTACGCCAAGAACTCTAATAAATAAGAAGTGGGCAATTATAAATAAATATCATCGCGGTGAGGTATTGAGATTTAAATAGCGTGAAAAAATATTGTAAGATAAATCCCTAGCCTCGAATTATCCCTAACCTTTAAACATCAAGTAGCGCTTTAAATTTTCACACATGAGTTATAAAATAAGTCTCAGCGATATTAAAAAGTAATTTCAAGCGATAATGCTCATGGTTTCGCGCAAGAGTTTATGAGAGAAAACCATAAATGGGTATCGCGCTAAAGCTATAGTAAAAATTTATTTGGAGGGGTTGAAATGCGCTGTAATAGCTGTGGTAGCCAAATACCGGAAGGGAGCTATATCTGCAATCAATGTGGTCGACCTATTGAGGGAAAAGAGATTAGGCGCGACACCACTTCCAGTCTCCCAGTGGTAGAAACTGAGAGCGGAGAGGAGATAGAGATAGTCTTAGCCCCTGAGGCAATCGTCAGCGGCGAAGCCATTTTAGTTATAAAGAAGGGGCCCGAGGCGGGAGCGAGGTTCACTATCAACAAACCGGTGACCACAGCGGGCAGGCACCCGGAGAGCGATATTTTTCTAGATGATATAACCGTCTCCAGGAGACACCTGGAGATAAGGAGAATAGATGACCAGTTTGAAATCGTAGATGTAGGCTCGCTCAATGGTACTTATGTGAACAAGGAGAGAATAGACAGGTCCATCTTGAAGAATGGGGACGAGATCCAGATAGGGAAGTTCAAGATGATCTTCTTTATGGGAAGCAAGCGGAGGCAGTGATGGCGAAAGACGATGAATTAATGGGTATAGGCGAGCTCTTGAAATCTTTAGCAGATGAATTCCCAGAGCTGACTATAAGTAAGATAAGATTTCTAGAGAACGAGGGCTTGCTAAGCCCTGAAAGGACCCCCAGTGGTTACCGGAAGTTCAGCAAGGTGGACGCGCAGAGGCTGAGATTTATCTTAAAGCTTCAGAAAGAGAGATATCTTCCACTAAAAGTTATAAAGGAAAAGTTGAGAGATATTGAAAGTGGGAGAATAAAGGCATCAGATTTTTCTCTCGGCGATCTAGCAGAAGATGAGATGTTCGGGGGCGAGAATGCTGTTGAGGAAACCACCATGCTCAAGTCGGATGTTCCCGAAGCTCTGGGCATCCCGTTGAATTTCGTCGATGAGCTGATCGAGCATAAATTGATCTGTCCCCATACGGGGGAAGATGGCGAATATTTAGAAAAAGAGGATGTAAGAATTATAAGAATCGCCAATGATTTCAAAAGATATGGCATAGAGCCCAGGCATCTGCGCATGTACAAGAATATTACCGATAGGGAGGAAGAACTCTTCGAGAGCCTGTTTAAACCCTTCTTGAAGCAGAAAGACGCGGAGGCAAAGAGGTCGGCGGTGGAGGACCTGATCAACCTTACCAACATGAGCCGCGAAATAAAGGACCTACTTTTAAAAAATAGGATAAAACCATATCTAAAACAGTTGGATTATAAACCTCTCTTTTGAAAGCTGAGGAGTGGAATTGTCCGAGAAATTCCCCCCACTCATCGCCGACCGTATGTGCGGAAAACTTGCTAAATACCTGCGCATCATGGGATTCGAAGTATGTTACCCCCCAGCTATGACAGACATAAATCTTATTGGTATGGCTATAAGAAAATCGGCGGTATTGCTGACGCGAGATCGATGGATTGAGGAGAAAATGAGGGATTCTTCTCGAGCGGATCAAGTAATCCTGCTTAAAAGCGATGACGTCTACCAGCAGGTGTGTCATGTGCTGGACAGGTTAGGGATAGCTGGCCCTCCCTTTGTTGACAACGCGAGGTGTATCTATTGCGGCGGTGAGCTCTTGGAGTTAAATGCGTGGGAAGCCAAAAACTTAGTCCCACCTTACGTTTTCAGAACCCAGATAGAAATCTTTCACTGCCCCATCTGTAACCTCCAGTTCTGGAAAGGGACACAGTGGCAAAGTTTTGAAGGGAGGTTGGTTAACTTCTCGAAAACTTATAGCGAGGGGAAGAAAATCAGTGAAAACAGCTAGAAGATACCATGGTAGATATATCGCAGTAACCCAGAATCTTTTAGCCCCTACATCCAATTAATTTGCCAGATAAACCCATTAGCCCACGCTACCTTTGCCATTTTATGACGGTAAGTAATTTGGCCCTTCTCAGTGATGCTTAACTTTTTTCTTTGATTTCGTTGGCAATCAAAGAAAAAAGAACTCTTGAAATTTAATGACGAGCGAAACGGATATTATGCGATTTAAACGTATAGCTAAGACGGGCATATCGCAAATAAATTTACGCCAAAATGATATAGATTGGTCGTCAATAGATCGATTAACCCACGACGTTTTTCAAGCCCCAAAGCGGATGATATATTTTATTAAGAGATTTTCTGCAGTCAATCAATACCGCAAAGGGGATGGATTCGGGTAAAATGTTTTCGATAGCGTCTAGCCTGCAAATGCGGTGAACGTTTTCGGGAACCAAATTGCGGGAAATGAGTGATAAGCATGATCTACTTTTCGGATATAACAGGCAGGAAAGTCCTGGACAAGCTGGGTAGGCAGCTGGGAAAGGTCTATGACATCGGAGTTGACATACGCGAGAAACTGCCCACCAGCAACGCCCTTATCATTCTTAAAACCAAACGTGGTAAAAGAAGTTTTCTCACAGTCCCCTGGGGGTACGTAAGCTCAATATCTCATAATGACAAAATAATCCTAGATGCGACTGCAGAGGAAGTTCAAAACATAGAAACTGTAAGTGCTGATTTTCAGCTGGGGAAAAATCTTTTAGACTCTCAGATCGTTGACCTTCATGGAAGAAGAGTTCTGAGGGCAAACGATCTGATCCTCGCGGAGTTCGATACTACACTGGTGCTCACTGGGGTGGATATAAGCGCGGCTGGAATTTTAAGAAGGCTTGGCTTGAAGAAACCTTTTGAGGTTTTTCTAAGGTTTATGGGCATGGGGTTAGAGGAGAAGACCATAGCCTGGAATTACGTAGCCACCGTTGACATACAACCAGAAGGGATAAAGCTGAAAATTGCACGGGATCAATTAAAGACCTTGAGGCCCTCCGATATTGCGGACATCCTGGAACAGCTTGATCCCGAAATGAGGATGAAGACACTGGATATTCTCGATATTTATACCGCCGCGGAGTCATTATCCGAGGTGGAAATAGAACACCAGATGGACATTTTCAAGGAATTGGGAGAGGTGCGCGCCTCAGAGATTCTTGAGAAGATGCCGCCCGACGAGGCCACGGACATCTTAGGGTTGCTTCCCAGGGATAAGGCGGAGAGGTTGTTGAGCATCATGAGTCCCCAGAAAGCATCTACCATTAGAGAGCTCATGGGCTATGAAGAGCATACGGCGGGTGGTAGAATGACCACCGAATTTATTTCGGTCCCTACCCATTGGACAGTGGAGGAGTGCATCGATTACTTAAGAGAGAAAGGGCCTTCTGCGGAGACCATCTACTATACGTATGTAATCGACGATGAGGGAAGGTTGAAAGGGGTTGTATCCTTGCGCGATTTGCTTATGTCAGATCCCTCTGTTCCTTTGGAACAAATCATGTCCTATGACGTTCTGTCGGTCAGTGTTGCTGATGATCAGGAGACTGTGGCGGACGCGATCAATAAATATAATTTCCTGGCTTTGCCTGTGGTGGATGACAACAACGTCCTGAAGGGCATAATCACCGTCGACGACATGATTGACGTGCTGGTTGAAGAATCGAGAGAGGACATCTCCCAGATAAGCGGCATAACTTATGAGAGGGCTGGCTGGATTTCTGCATTGACGTCAAGGCTGCCCGTTATTTTTTTAACCATTGTTGGCGGACTCCTCGCGTCACTCATTATCAATCTCTTCCGCGGAAGTATTGTCTATGCCGTACCATTGATTTTCTTCTTGCCTATATTCTTCAGGACGAATCAGGACATAATTCTCCTAGGACAGGCTATTCTGTTGGATAGTTTGGGCGGTAAAGAATTGAGCTGGAAAAACTGCATTATATTGGGATTTTCCGAATTAAAAGCGGTGTTGGTAATCGCGTTGGCTATTGCGATAAGCTGTGTCCCCTTCGCACTATGGTGGCATGATAGCATTAGGCTCGCCTTAGTGGTCTGCGCCTCCATTTTAGTGACAATAACGCTTTCGACACTGTTAAGTTCCATTATGGTAATGGCACGATTACGCCTGGGGGCCGATAGTAACACCTATCAGTCAAGATTTATCTCATTGATCATAGTTGCCGTTACGCTCTTTGTTTATCTGGGAATGGCAAACTTACTTATTAGAAGATAATTTTCATGCTTAGTGGAACCGAGGAAATATTAAAGAGGCGATATGTCAGAAATTGACAGGGAAGAGAGAAGGAAGCGGGTCGAGAAACGCATCGCGGAATTGAAAAGACAAAAAAAGCGCGAAAAAGGGGTCAAGAAAAAATTCCCTTTAGGAAAAATAACGCCTAAATGGCCTAAAAATAAGCTTCAACTCATAACCGCATTAGTATTTATAATTTTCTTTATCATTTCCCTGATCGGCGCTTTAGTGCAGCTAGCGTTGTCCAACCCAGAGCAAAACCAAACGGAATATATGCTTAGAGCTAAAAACGCCGACTCGCTTCTTTCCCAAATCAACTCCAGCCAAAACGCCGTCGTGCCGCCTCGCATCAACGCCAGGGCGGCAGTTCTCATGGAGGCGGAGAGCAAGCAGGTTCTCTACAGTTTAAACCCTCAGCAGAAGCTCCCCAACGCTTCAACCACCAAGATCCTCACCGGCATTATCGCGCTTGAGAGGACAAGTCTTGACGAAAAGGTTTTCATTAGCCAAAGGGCGGCTTCTACGGGTGAACAATCCATCGGCATGAAACCAGGCGAGTCGATGACCGTTAAGGATCTGCTCTATGCGCTATTGGTTTATTCGGCCAACGATGCCGCAGTCGCTCTGGCGGAGCATGTAGCGGGAAGCCTTGAGGGTTTCATGGAGATCATGAATCAGAAAGCAATGGAACTGGGAGCGACCGGAACGCATTTTGCCAACCCTCATGGCTTGGATGAAAAAGACCATTACACTACCGCGCTGGACTTAGCGTTGATCGGTGCTTATGCAATGGCCAATGCGGAGTTCAGAAATATCGTGGTGACAGACCAATATTCCATTCTCTCTCCCCCGCGAACTTTTTCTAATCACAACAAGCTTTTGAAAATTTATCCCTACGCTAATGGAATCAAGACAGGATATACAGGAGGCGCGGGTAAATGCCTAGTCGGATCCGCGAAAAAAAATGGTATAACCTTGATCTCGGTAATACTAAATGACGACAATTATTTCAACGATACCGCACAATTATTGGAATATGGATTCAACGCTTTCGTTAAGATAATTTATGCAGAAGCTGGAGATCAATTAGCGGAAATTCAGGTCGGGGCTTATCCGGAGAGAAGAGTAAAAGCTGTTGTCCGAGATGAGCTGAGCATATATGTAAGAAGGGATAAGCTGATCAATTACACTGGTTATACCATCAGCTATTATGCATGGCTCCCTTACCCGGTAAGGCAAGACCAGGAACTTGGTTCCCTTAAGGCGGAAGTAGAGGGAGTTAGGGTGGAAGCGCCACTGTTGGCAGAAAAGGAACTGCGTACGCCAAACTTCTTTGTCCGTGCCACTTCTTCTCTGTTTTCTTTCTGGGGAAAGCTGTTTAGATTTCTTATTCCTGGCATTTGACAAAGGCGATGTTTGAAAGCATCTAATTAGCGTGGACCTACACGTTTGGGAGAAAGAGCATGATGGGGATGGAGGCAAATGTGACATAATGAAAATGGTAGGCGTTGCAAAAAATTGTGATAGCCTGGAGGAAATAGCCTGGAGGAAATATTGGATTACAGTTTTATCAAAAAAGTATTGTTTACAGAGGAAGAAATCGCCTCAAGGGTCAGGAGTCTGGGGGAGCAAATAACCGCTTATTATCGGGAAAATTACGGGGAGCAGGAGATAAACATAGTAATGATCCTTAAGGGCGGATTTATTTTTCTCGCCGATCTAATAAGACACATACATCACCCTTTAACCGTTGATTTCATGGCGATTTCCAGTTACGAAAATGGTCTCAAAGATACGGGTATCGCAAGAATTACCATGGATCTGTCCACTAGCATCAGAGATAGAAATGTTTTAATTGTCGAGGACATTATCGATACCGGGCTTACCCTAGGATACATCATAAAGATATTGAGGGAGAAAGGGCCCAACTCGATTGAGATCTGTACCTTGCTAGATCGTGCAAAAAATCGTATAGCCGATCTACCCATCAAGTTCAGGGGATTCGAAATCGAGAGCTTTTTTGTGGTGGGATATGGTTTAGATTTCAGGCAGAAATGGAGAAATCTCCCTTTCATATGTACCCTCAAAGACGAGGTTTTTGAAACCTAGTGAAGGAAAGCAACAAGGAACCTCTGAAGGTATTGGGAAATTATGTCGATGTATTAGATATAAGAGTAGAATAAGGATAAAATATATGTGGAGGGACGCTTATGTTGGAAGGGGTTTTAATTGCTGGAGGCGGTTTGACAATTTTGGCGGCGTGATATATTTTTACTCTATCATAGGATAGGATTGTGAGATCTTATGGTTGAATTAACACTGATCGGCGTAAGGGTTGAACTTCCCGCAAACCAACCTATAGTGTTGCTCAAGGAAAGGAAAGGGGAAAGGTTCCTTCCTATATGGATAGGGGCTTTTGAGGCAACCGCGATAGCCTTCGCTCTCCAGGGCATAGAGACGGCAAGGCCTATGACACATGATTTGATGAAAAATATCATGGACGCCTTGGGCATTACCATGGAGAAGGTCGTTATCTCCGATCTTAAAGAGGGGACATTTTATGCCGACATCACCCTTGCGCAAAATGACGATACCTACGAGATTAGCGCGAGGCCCAGCGACGCCATCGCGTTGGCGGTAAGGATGGGCGTAACTATCTACGCCTCAGAGCATGTGCTATCAGAGGCGAGTGTTTTCATCCAGACCGATGAGGAGGAAGAGATCCAGCGTTTCAGAGATTTCCTGGATAACGTTAAGCCAGAGGATTTCCAAGCCTGAGATCTTTATGTGCTCAACCAAGAGGGGTAAGGTAAAGCCTATCGCAGTGAAAAGCTGCGATTTTTCGTGCATTAAATAAGAGCGAATGCGGAATGATATTGGCATGCGTTCTCTGAAATTTTACGGGGCCCAAAGGGCTACAAGCCCCCAGCCCTAAACGAAAGAGGAATGATCGCGGCATGCAATCTTTGAAACTGCTGCAGAAAGCCTTTATACTTTTACTCATTATCATCACCGTGGGCACCTTAGGCTATATGGTGATTGAACACCAGAACTTCTTGAACGCTCTATACATGGTGATAATAACTTTGACCACCATTGGCTATGGGGAAACCTTCACGTTGGGGGTAGGAGGGAGGATATTCACAATTTTCTTAGTTTTGGCGGGGGTGGGAACGGTCGCTTACACCCTAGTAACCGCCGTCGAATTCATGGTAGAAGGGCGCATATCTGGACTGATGGGGAGGAGAAAGATGCGCAAAGACATCGAAAGTATGTTAGGTCACTATATTCTGTGCGGTTATGGAAGGGTAGGACAGTACATTGCTGACGATTTGAATAAGGCCGGCGCCAAGTTCGTTATAATCGAAAAAGACGCCGCAGTGGCCGACAAAGCCTTAGAGCATGGCTTCACGGTGATAAAAGGTGATGCGACTGATGAGGATATATTGAAAGCGGCAGGGATCGAGAGAGCAAAAGGATTGGTCACCGCGGTGAGTAGCGATGCCGAGAACCTATACGTTACCCTTACCGCAAGAGAGTTGTGCCCCCATCTATTCATAGTTTCAAGGTGCAATAATGAGGAATCGGAATCGAAACTGAGAAGAGCCGGTGCAGACCGGGTCATCTCACCCCATTCCATTGGGGGCAGAAGAATGGCGGCAATGTTGCTAAAACCTTTGGTTTGGGACTATCTAGATTTGGTTACCAAAGGGGACCATATCGAATTTAATATCGAAAATATTGAGTGGAGGCTGGATGACGTGGAAATCCTGCCCAATTCCTATCTGGATGGGAAGACCATAGAGGAGGCTAAGATATACGCTGTATCTGGAGCACTAATTCTTGGGGTGAAGAAACGCGGCGGAACCTTTAATACCAAGCCCCCAAAAAACATCAAGCTTGAGGGTGGGGATTCGCTTATCGCCATCGGAACTGTGGATCAATTGGCCGCATTGGAGGGTATAGCCCATAAGAGTAAAATTTAGCGATGGCATTGTCTATAATATCAATCTTAATAAGAGGTTGATTCTATTGATTGGATAAATAGCATTAATATAAAGTAAATATTAAGAAATGTTGCACAATCATAAAATAGGTCAACCTGTTAATGAATGAGGTAAACGAGGACAAAAAGGGTTTTCAGGAAGTTAAATTCGCCCATCGAAGCGAAAAGGAGTTCGCGCGTTTACTCGATTTCTATGAGATAAGGTGGCAGTATGAGCCCAGGTCTTTCGATATTGCCTGGGATAAACATGGGAACCCGGTTCAGAAATTCACCCCCGATTTTTACCTACCTGATTATGATCTCTATATCGAACTGACAACTATGAACCAGAAACTAGTTACCAAGAAGAACAAGAAGATAAGACGACTCAGAGAATTGTATCCTGACGTGAAATGCAAGATATTTTACCAGAAGGATTACAAAAGCCTGCTGATAAAGTATGGAATAAAACTTGAGGATTGAATGGAACGTTGATGTTGGGTTGGATTGCGCCGCCCTCTTGGCGATATGGAATGACGCTTAGATGAAATTTTTACTCTAGAGGGATAATCTATAAGGAAAAGACATCGTCCCTCTTCTTATCTCCGTTACTTTAGAGAGATTCACCTTTGATGGCGGAGCGAGGATGGTATATTTACGTTTAGCTATAAGAATAGTCTTTTAAATGAAAAATAACTCATTACAAATGACGCCGAAGGCAAGTATCCTCATGCGTCTCCGGGATGCAAACGGCGAAAAGAGAGAGACGTTTTACATTCCGCAACCGGCGCTGGGCAACCGAGGGAAGGGAGAGTGTCACCTTTCGGCGCGGCCGACGAAGGGGACCTCTCTTTTCAGAAGGAATACTTGGCCGAATTCAAAGGAAAGAGCATTTTCCAGCAGGAAGATAAAGCTCATTATATAAGAGGGAGACCCCCTTCAGAGCTTTCGAGCGGGTCCATCCCCTCCGCAAGGCGCAGCCTGATTGCCTTGGGGGATGCGCGACTTGGCGGTGAGGCTCAGGCGTCAACTCCAGGGGCCGGTAAAAAAGCCAAGACCAGTTCCCTACGCTCTCCTAAAAACAAAGGAGGCCAACGGGCGCCTCAATGCCTTGGAGGAAAAAGTGGATGGTGGAAGAGAAAAGTGCGGTTAGATGCCCGGGGAAGGGAATCTATAACGGCTTGACTGGGGCGGTTTTCTCGATGTGGTAAAGACAAAGGTTGGGCTCGCAAGTTCTTGTGAGGGCCTTCAGGAGGACGAGGAGAGGGAGCGCAACCATGGGGTTCTTCCACTGCGCACGATCGGCCAACCGCGTCTGGTATAGGACAACCGATCACGAAGGCGAGAATATGCGGAGAAATAGCATCACAGAGATTCAAATGGGAACATTGATATGGCCGATATGGGTTGGATATGATCACCTCCGTCCAGCTAACAAAATTAGCCAGCAAAAACATTTTATAAAAAGGAGGTAGCTCATTGACGATATGCTAAAGTGGGAGTAAATTATTTGATGAAGGTTATCCTGGAGCATCCAAATGGTTATATCCAGGGGAAAAATAAATTTAAGAAATTGGAGGTACAAACAGATGGCGATCACTAAAGAAATGACCATTCAGGAAGTGGTTCAGAGCAACCCCGAAACTATCAGGGTTTTCATGGAGCACGGGCTCCACTGCGTAGGCTGTTCCATCGCCCGGTATGAAAATATCGAGCAGGGAGCTTTAGCTCATGGGATAGACGTAGAAAAGCTCATTGAAGATCTGAACAAAGTAGCGGGTGGGCAGTAAGGGCGGCCATAAGACCAAACATAACTCCCTGGGAGAGAAAAAGTTTATTATTTGAATCCTTTTTTGCTCATTCCACTTGTCAAAAAATCGATGATGGCCGAGCTGATAGTTAACTTTATATTTTAAAAGTTTTTCCATCCAACCAGTATCACTTTGCCATATAGAGAGAGGAAATTCTCGTCTTTATTTACTCTGCTAATACGTTACCTAAAAAATCTTGGCTTCTCAGGAGGGAATCTTCAAATTCAATTTTAAACCCAACTTTTTATAAACAATTTATGTCGTTTGCTGCTGCTAAAGTATAATAGCAAGGATTTATCAAAGGAAGCTGAACCGCTCAGATAGAAAATAGAGATTGAGTATGGGTAGCGGCAAGACGATGCGTAAACTAATCAGCTTGATCATATTATTACTTCTGCTTTTTTTGGCTGTGGAAATTGCCTCCACTTTTATAGGGCAGTGGGCTGTTTCAAGACGCCTCCAGGCGAAGTATTCCCTTTCCCAATCGCCCTCCGTTTCCATAAGCTCATTTCCTATGGTTTATAACCTTGCTAAGGGAAGGATAAGGAGCTTAAGCGTGAGCATGGAGAATCAATATTTGATTAGGAAAGAAAATGATATGGGATTTCCTGTGATGATATATATATTTGCGCGCGATATTAATTTTAGTTGGAATGAGCTAATTATGGGCAAACCTTCCTTGAATTACATTGGGGAATTAAGATCGATTGCTGTGGTGGATGAGGATATACTCTCTTCTTATCTTTCAAATTGGGAAATGGCCATCGAATGGGTTGGTGAAAATGCTTTTATTATCAAGTCTGGCGATAGCTCTAAAAAATATCAATGTAAAGTACAAGTTAAGAGTAATAAGGTAGTGGAGCTGATAATATCAAAAGTATCAATTAGCAATCCATACTTTTTATCATCTGAGGGAGACATCGAGACTGGGGAGGTAAAAGCAATTGATTTTTCTCTCTTGCCGGACGGGTTCAATCTGGAAAATGCCTGCTTAAAGAGGGGAAAACTTTTACTTTATATCTCTATTAAAGGTTTATAAAGAGATATATAAATTGTAAATCGATTAGTAAAAGATCAACTGATAATTGACATTATCTATGTACTTTAAAGTTAAACTTGCAGCTAATGAAATAAAAAATGTAAAATTTTTCAAATTTTTTTGGAAAAAATTATTGACAAACAATATGTTGTAGTATATATATATTAATAAGCACAATATGTTGATATAAACGCTATAGCTGCTGGAGAAGGTGATTTGCTTGAAATGCCCTTTCTGTGGTTTTGAAGATAGCAAGGTTATCGACTCGAGGTCTTCAGATGGTGGATCCTCCATCCGCAGGAGGAGACAGTGTAAGAAGTGCAAAGCGAGATTTACAACATTCGAGAGATATGAACAGATACCGGCAGTAGTGGTAAAGAGGAACGGGGATAGAGAGCCTTACAACAGAGAAAAGATATTGGTTGGATTGAATAAAGCGTTTCAGAAAAGACCCGTCACCAAACAGAAGATACAAGAGCTTTTAGAGGATATCGAATCGGAGCTTAGAACCCACGGGGGTAAAGAAGTGGAAACCTCCTATATTGGAATGGTGGTTTTAAAAAAATTGAAGGAACTGGATGAGGTGGCTTACTTAAGGTTCGCATCTGTATACAAAGAATTCAAAGATGTATCACAGTTCCAAGAAGAGCTGATTGAACTGCTAAAGAAAGGTAAAAAATAGTTTTCTCATATCAAGGGGGTAACGTGATGCAAACCAATGGACAGATAAAAGTGCTTAAAAGAAGGGAGAACGTGAGCGACGCCACCGACATAGCCCTGCTGGTTAGCACTTCATCCAAAGAGGAGATAAACCTGTGGGACAAAAGCAAAATAGTGAATTCGCTCATTTTGGAGACTGAGGCCACACCCGAACTGGCAAAAGAGATAGCCGATCAGGTGGAAAAAACCATCATCTCCAGCAATATGAATACCGTCACCACCTCTATTATTAGGGAATTGGTGGACTTGGAGCTGTTGAAGAGGGGATTCGGTACATTACACAAAAAACATTCTCATCTGGGATTGCCCATGTACGACGTGGAACAGATAATACTCAACGCTAATAAGGAAAATAGTAACACCACCCACAACCCTGAATCGATCAATCTTACTTTAGCGGAAGCGATTTTAAAGGAATACGCGCTCAGGAAAGTCTTCAGCGAAGACATCGCCAGAGCCCATTATGTGGGGGATATACATATTCATGACCTGGGTTTCATTATTAGGCCATATTGTGGCGGACACAGCCTCGAATATATTAAAAAATACGGGCTTTCCTTGCCCAATATAACCAGCACATCCAGGCCAGCGAAACATCCCGAGGTGTTGATCGGGCATATGGTGAAGATGGCATCCACCTTGCAGTCTTACTACGCCGGGGCTATAGGCTGGGAAGCGGTCAATATGTTCTTCGCGCCTTTCCTTACCGGGTTGGATTACAAGCGCATAAAGCAACTCGCCCAGATGCTTATCTATGAGTTTAACCAGTTAGCGGGGGCCAGGGGTTCTCAGGTGGTCTTCACCGATTTTAACCTTTATTGGAACGTGCCTAGACATTTCCGTGAAACCCCCGCCATAGGTCCGGGGGGTAGGTACACGGGTAGAAAGTATAAGGATTACGAGAAAGAGATGCAGGATTTCCTGAAAGCCCTCTTCGAGGTATACCTAGAGGGGGACGCTATGGGAAAGACCTTCGTGTTTCCAAAGCCCCTACTCCATATCAACGAAGACTTCTTTAACACCGCGGGTCATGAGGATTTCCTCGATCTTGCGTGTAAGGTCGCTTCTAAACAGGGGATAACCTATTTCGTCTTCGATCGCGGGGATGAGATAACTGTATCTCAGTGCTGTAGACTGAAACTGAAACTAAAAGAAGAGGACCTGCGAGAAACCCTTACGCCTGAGAAAATGAGATTTTCCGCGCTACAAAATATCACCATCAATCTGCCTCGTATAGCATACAAGGCGAATGGATCTGACGAGCTGATTTTTACAGAATTGGAAAGGGCCCTTCAGCTCGTGGCCAAGGCGCATTTGCAGAAAAAGGAGTTTATAGCCAGTCTTCTCAAGCTGGGAGTAAAAGGACCCCTCTCCATGCTCTGCGCCTCCAAAGACGGGGAGCCCTATTTGCGGCTAGAGCGGCTTACCTATCTAGCAGGTTTGCTGGGCTTAAACGAGATGGTCCAATACCACTTGGGCCAACAGTTACACGAGTCGGAAGAGGCATTGAAGTTTGGGCTTAAAGTAGTGGCTCACATGAATCTCACTTGTCGCAGGCTTTCGGAACAATACGGAATCAACATGGTCTTAGAGGAGTCTCCTGCGGAGTCGAGCGGTTACCGTTTAGCCAAATTGGATATGAAATATTTCCCTTACCAAGCGGTTAAAGTGCTTAAGGGAAACATCGCTAGAGACGAATATTATTACACTAATAGCGTCCACCTTAATGTTCAGGAGAATATCGATTACATCGAAAGAATCCAGAAACAGAGTCTTTTCCATCCGTTGATCGAAGCGGGAGCCATTTGCCATATATGGTTGGGGGAGCATGAGCCCGACCCTGCCTCGATAAAGAACTTCGTTATAAAGACTTTCCAAAAAACCAAAGCCTCACAGATAGCATTTAGCCCGGAATTCACTGTCTGTAACGACTGTCGCAGGACCTCACGTGGGTTACATGATAGATGCCCGCTCTGCGATTCGAAGGACGTCTATGGAATAACGCGTATTGTCGGCTACTTCTCTAAAATAACCACCTGGAATAAAGGGAAGATAGGGGAACTGAAAGAAAGGGTTAGAACCAGCCTGGAAGGAGGGTTAATAAATGCGTCTCAAGATATTCGTGAAAGAAGACTGTCCCAAGTGTCCAGCGGCTAAGGAAGTGGTGAAACTTTTCAAGGGGAAAGTGGAGGTATTTGATATCGAGCATTTTGAAGGACTTGCGGAAGCTGCTTTCTACGATGTGCAATGCACGCCCTCAATCCTTTTAATAGATGATAACGGCAGGGAGCTGAAGGCTTGGAGATGTGAGGTCCCTAGCCCCAAAGAGATAGATGTTCTGGTGAACTGATGGAGAGATACCCGATAAAAGGGTTAATTTCTGCCAGCATGCTGGATTGGCCCGGTAGGCTGGTGAGTGTATTGTTCCTCTCCGGATGCAATTTCAGGTGTCCTTACTGTCACAATCCGTCTTTGGTAAAGCCTGACCGCTCTCTCGAGGAAATACCGTTCATTGCGGTTAAAGAATTCCTCAAGGAGAGGGATGGCTGGATCGATGGCGTGTGTATCACCGGCGGGGAGCCCACTCTAAATAAATGGCTTCCAGGAATGATCCGGGAGCTGAGAGCGTTAAATCTTGAGGTGAAATTGGACACTAATGGATCCAGGCCTCAGATGTTGCTGGAACTCCTGGGGGAAAAGTTAGTGGATTTCATATCTATGGACGTAAAAAGCTCGCTAGAAAGATATCCCGAAGTGACCAGGGTGCCTGTATCCACTGATGACATCAGGAGAAGTATAGAGATCATAAAGAGTAGCGGAGTTAATCACGAGTTTCGCTGCACGGTGATACCGGGTCTGGTGGAGGAGAAAGATTTGATAAGTATAGCCGAATTGCTTCAGGGAGGGGAGGCGTTTGTTCTTCAGCAATTCAGGCCAGGAGACACTCTTGATCCCGCTTTCGGGGAACTGGAACCCTATCCAGACGATTTGCTCAACTTATGGTCGGAAAAAACATCCAACATATTGCCCACGCTAGTACGAGGATCCATCAACGTTAATGTTTACAGGTTATGACATCCGTGTGATTGGCTAAGACGATGCCGACATCTAATCCGTTCGAGGAACCCAGTAGGTATCTTCTAGAGAGCGATCCCAACGACGTGGCGACTAAAGCCGGTGTTAAATACGAGGAGGGGCGCTTCTACATAGATTTTATGGAGTGGGAGATTCAATTAACTTATCCTGGCCTCCAATTTCATCTTCCGGAAGAGATAAACACCTTCACCATTAAGCTTCTTACCCTTTTATATTTAAGCAGAGCGACAGGAGTTCCCCTGGCGAATCAGTGGGTTCCTTATCGTGAGTTAAAAGACGGCCTCTTTTATGCTAGAAGTTTCAACAAAACCGTGGAGCAGAAAATAGAAACGCTTTTTGGAAGCGACCCGGAGGCGCTAAGGTTGGCTGGAGCTCGTTTGGGAAGCCGGGAGGTGGAGCAGGGAGATGTGGGGTTGGTGCTCAGAACCTATCCCAGAATATCCCTTCTTATTATCCTTTGGGTTGGGGACGAGGAGTTCCCAGCCAGCGCAAGCATCCTTTTTGACGCGAATGCCACCGATTATCTCAACGTATTCGAGTTAAGAATGCTGGCGGGCGAGGTGGTTAACAGGTTATCCAAATATGCCGGTTAGGGTTAGAATAGAGAAGTATATATTTAAAAGTATAATATTTTATTTTTAAATATTATTAGGGGATATTATGCAATCGTTGGATATTGTCATACTGGGGTTAGTGTCCATTAAACCTCGCCATGGATATGACATATTGAAAGAAATGCAGGATCGGGGAATGCGCAATCTGATGAAAGTAAGCGATGTGGCCATCTACAAAGCGCTTTATAGATTAGAAAGAGAGGGCTACTTGAGTTCCTTTAAAGAGAAGGAAGGTAAAAGCCCAGAAAGAAATGTGTTTTCCATTACCCAAACTGGCGAAAACTATTTGCAGGATATAGTCTTTGAATATCTTTCAAGCGATGAGCCTTTGAGAAATGAATATCTCGCGGTCTTTGATTTCCTTTTATTTCTCAATCAAAATGAGTGTCTGCTCGGATTAGAGGAGAGGATAAAAAAACTTAAGAGGATCAGGCAAAATTTGCAAACAAGATTATCTGCCCTTAAAGATATCCAATCATATCTTTCTTATGAAGTTATAAAACATCAGTGCGATATCTATGATTTAGAGATTAAGTGGCTGGAAAAATTGGTCGCTCGTATTTCCAAAGAAAGCTCTTTGGACTTCCTTTATAAAGCTTGACTAATATTGTCTTTTTCGCTTTAAGTAAATGTAATTTCCGATAGCTTCATAATTTTGTCACGATGAACGATTTATCTAAGTATGTTTTAGGTGTGATTTTTATCTTGGTCTATATTGGCTAAAAATTTAATGTTTCACCGATAAAATTGTAGACTTTTTTAAAAGTTCGAGCACTGTGAGATTCTCTGTAAAGCGCCGATAATATATCTTATGTTGAGTATAAGAAGTTATATTCTGCTTCCAGTTATTTCCACACAAATTTTCACATATCCCCTACCTAACATAAGAGTCTGCTCTGAAATTTGACATAAGCAATACAACCTAAAATAAAAAATTATACCTTGGATTAATAAAAATTGTCGTTGTAGAAATTTATAATGAGTAATGAGCATGAGAAAGAAAAATGTTGGAATAAACATTCCAACGCCCCACCCGGAAAGCAGACTAACCCGCCCGGGTTAGCTGCTTTCGCTTTATGTAGGAAATTTAATTAAATTAAAATGATATTTTTCTGAAAGATAGCGTTTAAATTCTGAATAACGATCGGTTATAACACCGTCGACACCCATATGAACAAGTTCTTCTAGGTGCTGGATATTATTTACCGTCCATGGAATAACTTTAAGATTAAAGCTATGTGCTTCATCTATTAAACTTTGATTAATTATAAGGTGGAAAGGCAACAATGCCTGCACATGTAAGGAATCGGCTGTGAACAAGACTTGTCTCAAATGCAAATGATTATTTAATAAAATTCCAATACAAATATTTTCATCTAGCGCTCGCATCTCCTGAAGAAGGTCCTGGTGAAAGGAGGTAATCATTATATCTTGTAGATTAAACGAGGATATAAGATCGAATAATAATCTGGGGGATACCCTTTTAAGTTCCAGGTCAAAACCACATCGACCCTTCCCTTCCTCCAGGAACTCCTTCAAGGTGGGGAGATATGAATATGAATCTTTCAGCTCAGCGTAACTGGTTCTGCTGATGACGTGATACCCGATTATGGCATCGTGATGAATAACCAGCACATGGTCTAGAGTCTCCCTCACATCGGTTTCGACCATCGTTACTCCTCTCGAGATGGCCTTACGTAAGGTTTCGAGATGATTTTCCGGGCCGAATTCTTTTCCTCCACGGTGAGCTATAAGGATAAAATGGCCTCTATCTTTAGCGTTGTTCCTTAAAGCGTTCATCTATCTCTCCTATTTATAGAAAAAATCTCATAAATCTTTTCGTTATGCGACTGCCCCTGCTTTAGCCATCTAATTTTTAGGTTGTTTTTTTATGTTGGTGCATATTATTTCCACTTAGGAAGTAATTACCCTTTGGCAATTATCTGAAAATATTCTTCGCATACTCGATCTCGCCTTAGCCCTAGCGGATGACCCATGCTCAGCGGAGTTAAAATCAATTGTAGTCATCAGACTTTGGCGGTATAAGAAGTCGAACATCTGGGTGAGAACAAACGCTCAAAATTTATCGATTTTTTAATATTTTTAAGTGAGTTACTTGATTTTTCACATGAGAAGCGCGACGTCTACCGTGACAGGTTTATCCAGGTTCAAAATTGAGAGCGCGTGTCGGTGAATTGATATAGTTCTTCTTCCGTCTCCTCTCTGGGCTGACGACTCATCAAGTTTTCCATAGCCTCTCGAGGCGATAAGCTTGAGAAAAGCACCTTATGTACCACTTCGGCAATGGGAATCTCAACTTTGCACTCTTCAGCGATCTTGAGGGCGATCTCAACTGCGGACACTCCTTCAACCACCATAGCGGAGCCCTTGGTTGCCTCTTCCAAACTCATTCCCTTCCCTATCTTCTCGCCCAAGCCCCTATTGCGTGAGTGCCTGCTTATACAGGTCACTATGAGGTCCCCAATCCCGGATAGACCGGTAAAGGTAATAGGGTTAGCCCCCAAGGCGGCCCCAAAACGGGTCATCTCCGCGAGGCCTCTTGTTATAAGGCTGGCTTTGGTATTGTCACCAAGTCCCATACCATCGAGAATTCCTGCGGCGATAGCTACTATATTTTTATACGCGCCGCCTATCTCAACTCCTTTTACGTCGCGATTAGTGTATACGCGAAAATAAGATGTGTTGAAGGTGTTCTGCAAAGTTTTTGCGATAGAAAGGTCTTGGGAAGCGATCACCGTTGCGCTGGGAATCTCACGAATCACCTCCTCCGCGTGATTGGGTCCGGATAGGGCGGCATATCCTTTTATCCTTCCTTGAAATAAGTCCAGTAAAACTTCGGATAGTCGTTTGCTGGAAGGATCAAACCCCTTGGCCAGATTGAGGATTAGCGTTTTCCCGTCTAAAAACCCCGTTATCCTCTCCCCTACTTCTCCGCACCAACGCGAAGGAACCGCCATCACCACCAGGTTTTTGTCGCTGACCGTGTATTGCAAGTCTCCGCTGCAGTGGATATTTTTCGGTAAGTCGATATTGCTAAGATAGATAGGATTGCGATTATGCCGGTTGATCTCTTCCACTATCTCCGGTTCTCGCGCCCATAAGGTAACTTCGTATCCCTTTTTAGCGAGGAGGGAAGAAATGGCGGTCCCCCAGCTCCCCCCTCCCACTACTCCGATCTTCAAGTTTTCTTCCTTTCTTACCCTTTGAGATCTTGGGCTCAGTGCCCTCCATCAACCTTTTTATGTTTTCCCTATGTTTATATATCGCAAATGCCGATGCTAAAATAGCAAGCGCTAGGTTGGCCCAGTAAGCGTCTAGCTTATGCATGAAATAGATATAGGTAGCGATGGGAAATGCGAAGGCGGCGGAGATGGAGCCAACAGACATATACCTGGTTAACGCTGCCCCCAAAAGGAATATACCCACTACCGCAATTATTACTTGGTAGGGAAAGGCGGCGATGATCACCCCGGCGCTAGTGGCGATACCTTTGCCGCCTTTAAAACCCAGATATAGGCTCCAATTATGGCCTACGATGGAAAACAGCCCGGCAAGTAGCGCCCATGAGTTGGAAAAGCCCGAAGCCTTGGCAACAGCCACGGCTATAAAGCCCTTACTCATATCCAGAAGCATTACCGCTACGAAGGGCTGGAGACCGAAATTGCGCAACACGTTGGTGGCTCCTATATTGCCGCTACCCAATTTCCGCAGGTCCGCATGGAATAGGAGTTTGGATACGATCAACCCGAACGGGATAGATCCGATAAGATAGGAGGCCACCAGCCATATAATTATCTTTATGGTTTCCATATCTTCCCAGGAGAAATTTTTTCTTCAACCAGCATTGCAAAATCGAACCAAAAAATTTCAATCACATCCTCAACCTAAGCGCAAACAATTATGGGTCCCTTAAATTTTGACAGGTCGTTTTATTTAATTGTCTCATACAATAAATATAACACCAGAAGCGGCGTACTGTTGCAAAGAACATTCATATCGCTTCGGGAAGGAGTACAAGCTTTTATATCCTTTTATATTTTTATATTAGCGTCACGATGCCCCATATTCTCCCATATTCCCTCCTCCACTTAACCTTCCCTACCTGGATTTGTGCGGTCATTATAGGCTTCCAATACTCTTATTCCGTCATGTTTCCTTTCTTAGTCGATTCTTAATCTCATAACAACGCTCCGGTTTATTCAAGTGTCGCGGTTTTTTTGCCTCTAAAAACTATCCTTATGGGAGACCCCGGGAATTGAAAGATTTCTCTCAAGCGCCGTTCCAAAAACCTAGTATAGCCTCTGGTAACCAAGCGTTTATCGTTCACGAAGAAGACGAATTCGGGAGGTGACGTTCTCGCTTGCACAATGTAATATATGTGCAGATGCTTTCCTCTCTTAGATGGAGGCGGAGACTTCAGGAGAAGATCCTCACGCATGCGATTTAGCTGGGCGGTCTGAATTCTGCTGCTCCAACTGGCATAGGCTTCCTCCACAGCGGGTAAAATTTTCCGCATTCCGAATCCGGTGAGAGCGCTGGTGCGGATAAAAGTCGAATAGGAGATAAACTGCAGCTTTTCTTTGGCATCCTCCACTAGATCTTGATTAATTGCTTTATCTTTCACCAGGTCCCATTTGTTCAAAAGGACAACGGAGGCCAGTCCGTCTTCCCTAATTCTAGCGGCGATCTTCTGGTCCTGGTCGGTTACCCCCTCACTCGCGTCTATCACCAATAAGGCTACGTCCGCGCGGTCCAAAGCCCTCCATACTCGCACCAGTGAATAATATTCTACCTGGTCGGTAAGACGGCTCCTTCTCCTCCAACCCGCCGTGTCCACAAACCGATAATGCCGACCATCTATGATTATCTCCGTGTCTACCGCGTCCCTAGTGGTTCCTGGCGTTTCACAGATAATAGATCTCTCCTCGCCGATCAACTTATTGAAGAGAGAGGATTTACCCACGTTAGGCCTTCCCAGTATGGCGATAGTTATTCCCTCGTCCTTCTTCTCTTCTACCTCCCCTGGGGGGAGTTCCGAGATCACCCAATCGAGGAGTTCCCCGATTCCCAAGCCGTGGAGAGCGGAAATAGGAAAGGGTTCGCCTAAACCTAGCTGATAGAATTCCGGCAGTGCCTCCTCCTCTACCCTGCGATTGTCAACCTTGTTCACCACTAGAAGCACCGGCTTGCTCATCGGCCTCAAATTTTCTGCGATCTCTAAATCGAGGGCAGTGACCCCGTCGGATGCGTCCACTATAAAGATGATGAGATCCGATTCCTTGGCGGCGTAGAGCGCCTGCCTGCTTATGCTCCGGGAAAGATCATCAGCAGTAAGGGGGTCGAGCCCCCCGGTGTCTATCAGCTTGAACTTCACACCTCGCCAGTCCGCCTCGTAATAATTGCGGTCCCTAGTAACCCCCGGTTCGCTTTCCACTATGGCTTCATGGCTTGATATTAAACGATTGACTAAGGTGGATTTCCCCACATTGGGCCTTCCCACAATAGAAACTATCGGTAACACTTCATATCA
>JACVIX010000003.1 GCA_015711725.1 Candidatus Geothermincola primus
GAGTTGGCTCAGTTGAGGAACTCGTGTCCCGGCGTTTATTATTCCTCTCCCCTCACGCCTGATGGCGATTCCTGGGAGGCGCGAAGGGTCTGCTCTCGCTTCCAGCAGCTCAAGCAACTTCACGAAAGTGAATTCACCTTCGCCTACCACTCCCATCTCAAGTTCCAGGTATTCCAGGCATTCCATGGGAAAGATGGTGAAGCCAGCGCCACCTAATACGATCGGCGCATTGGTGCACGATTTTATCGTCTTCACAATTTCCTTAACTTGTGGGAGGTAGAATTCAGTTCGGTGGGGGTCCTGGTTGTCGATGTTGCGGATAGATAAACCTATACAGTGTGGATTGAAGTTTAAAATCGCCTCGGTTATATCCAAGGTGGGATCCTCACTGAACATGAGATCCATTCCCATGACCTCATGTCCCGCCTCTCTGCAGGCGGCGGACACACAGGCGATGCCCAGAGGATAAGGAACCAGGTTCTCCCTTATGCGATTCTCCGATATAAGTAAAACTTTCATAAATATCTCTTCGACACTCGCAAGCGATGCGATATAAAGGGAGTCCCTTCTTTTTCAGTATGTTCCTTTTGCCTTCTTGATCCACGTCTTTTTCTTTATCGTTCTGGAGAGCAGGAGCATAAGCATCAGCGGTTGGCCATATTTAAAGAGGGGAATCAGACCCTGTCCGAAGTCAGCCTTCTTTACTAGGTCGACCATCACTCCCCGCTTGTCTTTTAGTATGGTCATGGCTGCCAGTTTGCCCGACACCACCGCTCCTTCCATGCCCGCTGAATGTCCCGCCCGCGTAAAATCGCCCACCAGGTAGAGGTTGCTCAAGGGAGTTCTCTGCGGGGGACGGTAACGGTCCAGATTGGGTTTCTGGGCGAAGACTCCCTGTCTTTCCCTCACGATCTTCCATTTGAGCACCTGGGCCTCTTTAGAGCCTGGCAGAATGCGGTGCAGGTCCCTTAAAACCTGAGCGTAAATGGCTTCGTCCGGAAGAGAAAGTAGATGTTTACATGGTGTAATAACCATCTCCAACACAGAGCCCTTATGGGGAAAGGCTTCGGGAACGATTTGGGTAAGATCGGCGAACCAGTTGAAAACGGTTCCTATGCCCGTGGAGATATTCCGGAGGCGCAGCACCTTACGGTCGAACCACAACTGCGCGGAGAGCGAGGGGGCTTCCTCGAAACGCCACAGGTTTGCGAAGTATTGGTAGTCGAAAGCCCGGCTGGGCAGTAGCTTGCGGAGCGCCTGGAAGGGAAGGGCGGAGATATAGATGTCCCCTCGCATGTTTCTGCCCTGGTGAGGGGAGATATTTTTCACCTTGTCGTTCTCCACGTTGATGGATTTTACCCCTTTCCCCGTGATAATCTTCCCTCCTCTGGAAGTGACATACTTAACCGCTTTATTGACGTATATTTCCCCCAACCCACCCTTGGCGAATCCCACCTTGACCGCTTCCGCCGTGGTAGTGAGGTTGCGTATCCAGTAAGCCATGGTCCTGGCGGATACTTCGTGGGGTTCCAGAAAAGTCAATCCATTTACCATGGCTCTAAGCATATTGTCGATGAGTCTCTGGGAGACGCCATAGCGATGCAGAAAGTCCTCCACAGTGATGGCGTCATATCCCCATAGCGATTTTTCGCTCATGGATAGGGCATGCATCGCTGCAGGTCCGAATCTTGCCAGGTCCCACCAGCCAACATGGGAGAACTTGAAGAGACTTAGGCCGTGCAGCGGAGCGGGAAGTTCCCAGGCTCTGAAATGGGCCGCCTCCCCACCCTCCTTGAAGTAGGTAAGGGTATCGGTCCAACGGATGACGTCCCGAGCGCCGATATGGCTGAAAAAATCGAGTACGTTGATATAATGAGGAAAGAAGACGTGCAGGGCGTTGTCGATATTGTCCCCATCCTCATCCCTCCAGGAAGAGGCGCGTCCTCCCAGTATTTCCTCCGCCTCGATCAGGGTGACTTGAAAGCCATGGTCCACTAAGTAAACCGCCGCGGATAGTCCCGCCAGCCCTCCTCCCATGATCAATACTCTCATCTTCCCTCCTTAAAAGCCTTGGAGTTTACTTGATAGTTTAAATATCCGCATGATTATTTACAGAATCTAAATATATTTAGATAAGCTGTCTCTTGTGACCGCATCCCCAACGAGTAAGTTCGGCTACGATGCGGAGGGATTTCCACGTTTTTCTTTCAATTATGAAATCATTTCTCATGGTCAGGGGCTTATCTTCATTCATGGTAACGATCAACGCTGATCGCCTTTATCATCGCTATCGCTTCGCTATTCTCAAGGTCATGCCTCGGTTATGGAAACATTATATCACTGTGGCGGATAGGCTGGTGGAGGCTAGTTGGCTGGTAATCATTGGGTTTGTAATGGGATGTGTCTCGGCGATTTGGAATTTAATCAGGAGAAAGATGGTTGTTATCTGAGAAGTTCCGCGCGAAGGGGACAAAAGTGGGAATTCCGTTCCTTTTTATTTTTCGCGGGATCGATGTGGAATATCTCTCTGCCGCTTTAATATTGGATGCTGTTTACCCCATGATACCGCTAATCCCGGGAGAGAAATCAAGTTATCTCCTCACTGCTTTTAATATCACACAACCAATTAGTTCCAGGGAAGAGGAATCCACTTGTTCTCCTTGTACCATTCGATGGTCTCTTTTAAACCCTGGATGGGATCGGGATGGCGGTACTCGAATCCCAGCTCCTTCAAACGGGAGTTATCCATGAGGTGTTGGGAACTGAAGTAGTGAAAAGCGCTGGCGTCGATGCGAGGCCTGAAACCGGGTTGCAATTGCTGATCGGCGGCGAGCGCGTCCCATTTCTCGCCGATGATCTGATTTAATTTATTGAGGTAGCTATCAGGGATATGGGCGAGCAGGCCAAAGAATTTTCCTTGAGAAGGGCTCCACTTGAAGAAGCGGTGCGTTTTGCCATAGGAGGCGAAGAAGAGCTCCAGCAAATTCCGCCAGGTGGTGGGATAGTCGTCCCCGCAGTTGAAAGCCTGGCCCTCCACCCCTTGCTTGTCCAGGAGGAAGAGCGATGCCCTAGCCAAGTCCTGGGCGTGGACGATATGAAAGTAAAGACCCTCACCGGGCAGGGGAATCTTTTCAGCGTTGTATGAGCAGAGGACGATGGAAGCCCCCAGGATGAAAGCCATTCCGTAGCGCGAATAGGGTCCATAAACCGCGCCCGGGCGCAGGGAACAGGTGGGCAACCCATGTTTTTTCCAGTATCGCAGCACCAAAGTCTCACCTATCGCTTTGGTAATCTCGTAGCTGTTACGGGGAGCTAGGGGATATTCCTCCTTGAGAGGGATGGCGAAGGGTTTGCCGTAGACGGTGATAGAGGCTATATGGACTAGTTTTTCCACTCCGGCGGCTAGGGCGGCTCTGCATACATTCAGGGGAGCGCGCACGTTGGAGCGATACAGCGTCTCATAGGGAAGGCTTAAATCGAATAATCCGGCCACGTTGATGACGTAGTTGCACCCCTCTATGGCCCCTCGAGCGAAGGGAAGATCGCATAAGTCGCCATACCTAATCTCCGCCCCTAACTCTTCCGCGTAGGAGAGGTCTTTCCCCAGCAGGTCACTGGCGACTATCCCGTAACCCGCCTCTGCTGCCTCCTCCACCACGTGGCGTCCGATGAACCCCCCCGCTCCATTTATAAAGACCCGTTTCTTTGGCCCTCCGCCGCTCTGGGAACGAATATGCGATTCTTCTTTATCCCTCTTCAAAGCCGATCACTCCCTTAAGCACCTCTCTCCACTTTTTATTAAGATTAACATCAACCGGCGAACAGCGCTAGAAGTTTGCGAAGTGCTTTCCGCGCCGATTTAAGGTCAATACCGTTCCGCAGCCAGTGGCGATTTATGCCACGTTTCGATGTTTTATAAGATATCATGTTAATCTTGCATGGGGATGGGAGAAGGAATGATTGCTTAGAGAACGGTGGGCCTCTCATGTGCGTGGATATGGAGTTTAGGATAAGTTGAATCCAACAATCGCTGGAATCTGCACGATGGCGAAGGGCCAAGTCACCGCATCCATTGCTTGCATAGATAATCATGCTGATCGCTTTGAGCAACGTTTGGATACTGGCGATATTCCGATGGAACGCACGCGGGAAGAGCAAATTCGCTTTTAAATATCACAGAGTATTAATGACAATATGTCATTATCATTCTATAACCTAGAAAAAGTTGGACGTTGCGATAAACGAGATATGTAATCGAGAGGACACGGGAGTTATAACTTAAAATATGATCTCGACAAAGTTGGAAGGACTAGAGCTGTCATGTTTGATCAAGGGGAAGTGCCTTCGAAGACCTACTTATCAAACCGCGTCTCAGTGACCCTTTCTTGTCCTAGGTGAGGTCAGGTGGCGCATTCCTCCTCGCTTCCCCGCAGCTTGGAGAGACCATGGGGAAGGGCGGGGAGAATTACCTCCAGGTTCTCCCTGGCTCCTCGGGGGCTTCCGGGAAGGTTCACGATCAAGGTGGAACCTCGAATACCGCTGATCGCCCGAGAAAGCATGGCGTGAGGAGTCTTCTGAAGAGAGCGCGCCCGCATGGCTTCCGCGAACCCAGGCGCTTCCCTCTCGATAAGCTTTAAGGTGACGTCGGGGGTTATATCCCGAGGGGAGAGCCCCGTCCCACCGGTAGTGAGGACCAAATCTACTTTAAGGATATCGCAGTATTCCCTCAGTTTTTGATAGATCTCATCCGCCTCATCCGCTACCAAGTCTCTTTTTACCACCTCCCACCCTTGGGAGAGGATAAGTTTCTCCAACTCTAAACCGGATAAATCTTCCCGCTCCCCCCGTGCGCCCTTGTCGCTTACGGTGAGAATGGCGACGCGGAAATTCAATCCTCCATCACCTCGATGAGGTCCCCTCTCCTCAAGTGGCCTCCCCTGATCACGCGAGCGAAGATACCCTCCCGGGGCATGATGCAATCGCCCGCCTGGTAGTAGATGGCGCAGCGCTCCACGCACTCCTTACCTATCTGGCTTACCTCCAATATTATCTCTTCTCCTACGCGCAAGCGATCCCCTACTTTGAGGGAGAGTAGGTCTATACCGGAGGTGGTAAGGTTTTCCCCAAATGCTCCGGGGCGTAGATTTTTCAGCCCCAGAGCCTTCATCTTCTCCACGCTTTCCTCCGCCAGCAAGCTCACTTGTCTATGGGCGTAGCCGGCATGAGCGTCCCCTTCCAGCCCGTACTCCTCGATGAGAAGAGCTTTTCCCACGTCGTCTTTCTGCACGTGCTTCTCTGAGCTTATGCACACCGCCTTGATCACGCCCTTCTTACCCACTAACGTCATGTCATATCCCCGCCTCGTTTCTTACTGTTTATCTTGTTCTTTAAGATAAGTTCCGGATCTGCCTCCGCTCTTTTTCAGGAGCTGGATATCGGTGATGGTCATTCCCCGGTCCACCGCCTTGCACATATCGTAGATGACCAGGGCTGCGGTGGAGACAGCCACCAAGGCTTCCATCTCCACCCCCGTTCGCCCTCGGGTTTTCACCGTGGATTGGATGTCGATGCAGGATCTTTCCTTGTCGGTTTCGAACTCCAGATCCACCGAATTAATCTGCAATGTATGGCAGAGGGGGATGATCTCGTCGGTTCTTTTTGCCGCCATAATTCCAGCCACCTGCGCGATGGCCAAGACGTCTCCTTTCTTGATTCTCAAGTCCTCGATCATCTCCAAAGTCTGTGGCTGCATATAAATGCTTGCTCTTGCCACCGCCTCTCTTTCGGTAACTCTCTTACTGGAGATATCCACCATCTTAGCCCGGCCTTTGTCGTCCACGTGGGTGAGGGAAATTTCGCTTTCTGCGACTTTGCTCTTTTTCCTGACGGCCATTTCAACCTCCGATACGAGACATGCGGTGGGGTAGGATGGATTGGCTTTCGCGGTATCCTCTAGGTTTCGTCCCCAAGCAATATTTCACAGCATGTAATATATCTTCATCACTGGCACCTTGTCGAAGTAGCTCTTTTAAATCCGTTTCCACGGAGGAGAGCAGGCAGGGTTTCATCTTCCCCTCGGCGGTCAACCTCAAACGGTTGCAGGAGGGACAGAAGTGGGCGGATATGGGGGAGATCAGCCCGATTTTACCGGGAGCTCCTGCCATCTCCAGATAGCGAGCGGGTCCCGCTCCCACGGGTGCGGCGCTCTCCCTAAATCTTCCCAGTCGGCTGAGAGATTTTCTTACCACCTCAATGGGGACGAAGCTGGATTCATCCAGTGCCCCCCGGGAGCTCATATATTCTATGAATCGCACGTGTACGGGGTAGCGGTGAATCAACTCCACGAAAGGCTTTATCTGTTTCAAGGTATGGTTTACTCCTTTGAGCAGAACTACGTTTATCTTGACGGGATGTAATCCCACGTCCAAGGCGACCTTCATCCCTTCCAGCGGTTTAGCCAGATCTCCCCCCCTGGTGAGAGCGCGATAGGTCTCTTCAATCAATGAATCGATGCTAATATTGACCCTGTGCAGCCCCGCTCGTTTCAGCTCGCTCGCATAGTCGGCGAGAAGCACCCCATTGGTAGTGAGAGAGAGATCTAGCTCATGGTTGCTCTGAGCTATCTGGGATACCAGGCTGGGGAAATCTTTTCTCACCAGGGGTTCCCCCCCGGTGAATCTAACCTTTCTTATTCCCGCCGCCGCGGTGATTTTCACCACTCTGACGATCTCCTCGTAAGTGAGGATATCATCGTGCCGGAGATGGGGAACCCCTTGGGGTGGCATGCAGTAAGTGCAGCGCAGATTACAACGGTCGGTTACTGAAAGTCTCAGATAATCGATCCGCCGGGCGTAATTGTCCTTTAACACACTTTGGTTGTCCACCGACTCCTCACTGACATGTTGTCCATACACTCGCAAATTATATCACAGCCTCGACTGGCTTTTCATGGAGGTCGAGCATGATGAGCGCATGGGGAGGCTCGATTAAGAAACGGTTCCCGACATGGGTTGATGAGGGAATGCGTCGCCCTAAGGCCCGGGTGCATCCAGCCAGATAGGACTGGACCATGCTTGGTGCCCGTCTTCCTGGGAGACTCTCAGGTAATAGAAAGTACTGTCCACAATGTCGCGATCCACCAGACGATATTCTGTATCCCAGCTATCTCCCGGAAAATCCTCCTCTGGCTTGATTGTTCTAGCCATATAACCCCTGAGGTCGTATTTCACCAGCTCTATCTCTTTTATGGGGGCTGTGCCCGCCACCCTGATATAAACTTCCGGTTCTGTGGTTAAGGCCCCTTCCTCTCCCATGAACAAGTCATTTATCCGGAACCGAAGGAAGATGCGAGCCCCGGTGGTGGCATAAGTTCGCCTAGCGTATAGGGCTTCCCAGATGGAAGTGGGGGTGAGCGCTTCCGCCCATACACCCACCAGCCCGTGGGGATAGACTCTTATGGGATATTTCCTCTCATCCACCGCTTGGTCGTGACGGTCCCCGCCTCCGGTGAAGCCGAAGCGGTATCCTAGGGCGAGAGCCTCCTGAACATAGGATCCCCATCCAGGCGCTCCTCGGTCGTCCCGAAGGCAGGAAGGCCAGAAGACCCCTCCCTTGCCATGGGTAATGGGATAGGGCCCGTGAAAACGCTCGGAGCTTCCATGGGAAGAGTAGACCTCCACCAGTCGAAGTCGCTCCCCTCCAACTCCCCAGTGGAAGCTTTGGGGAATCTTAATTCTCAAGAACTTTCCCCAGTTGAAGGGTAGATAGAACACCTTTCTCCACGCGCTGTGGTGGGGCACCACCATATAGTTTCTTTCCCCCAGCTGATGGATGAGTTTTTCCGGGGTATCGCTTTTGGCGTCGAGATATTCGGGAAAGATAGGGTCCTTCTCCGTGGGCGCGAAATAAATATTACGGTGCCCCGCCCCATGGTGAGACCACTCATAGCCCAACAGAGCCACGAATTCACCTTGACGGGTAAACTCCTCTGCCAGTTGGTGGTGCAGCTCTATCTCCTCCTGGGTTCGCCCCGTGGGTTCAAACTTTCCCAGTGTGTCATGGGTGGTGAGGGAGGCGAAGTCTAGACCCTCCTCATCGCGAGCGCGTTCGTAGACGTATCTGGGACTTGCAGTCCCGTCGCAAAGGGCCGAATGTATATGAATGTCCCCCCAAAAGAGGCGTTTTTCGTCCTGTTGGGCAACTATGAAGGGATTGCTTCTCCCCGTAAAAGGTTTTGATGGATGGCGGCTCCTCGCTTGGAGGTAAACGATGGAAGAGCCGCTAGGGCTTACCTCCTCTCTATTTACTGAGAAGAATTTGTGTCCTCCGTCCTCTAGCCTCAGTTCTATCTCCGCTATCTGGCTTTCACCCTTGGTCGGAAGCACCTCTAGTTTTCCGCAGAAGGCGCTGTCGGTCTCCCCATGAGGGTCTACCGCCCGTAGATGGATTTTCACCTTTGGCTCGGATTCAAGCGGCGGGAATACGTTAAGTTCCAGGGATTGCGCCTCTCCTCCGGTGACCTTTATGGTGGGAATCTCATTGATCATACGATATCTTCCCAATGCGCGCTCGTCCACCTCCAACATCATCTCGGTGAGAATGGGATGGGCGGGAATGGTCCAGCCTTTACCCCCTTGGCGCCTATCCCCCAAGGTGAATATAATTTCCTCCCCTTCATCCAGCCTGCCGCCTCTAACCCTCACTTTTATCTTGCTCTCCTCCAGCATGAGATTGGTGAGGTCCAGCAGGGGAAGGCGGGTACCCCGCCATCTTAGGAAATGGTAGCCAGCTAGGCGCAGAAAGAAACGGAGGGGAAGGGCGGGCTTTCTCTCCACCTCCAGCCGCAATGGGTTCCGCGATTTGGCTTCGCAGGCGAAATAGTTGGCCCGTTTTGGTTTGGTGTTCTGCAACGTTCCCCATCCGTGGGCGAGAACATAGTGAGCCCTTCTCTTGCCGCCGGGGAATTCTATAACGCGGCAGGGAGCCAGCTTTACGCCCCCACCCTCGGAGATGCCTCCCTTGCCGGCTATGAAACGCAGGATTACCGTCTGCGGCTTTCCTCCCGCGATGACTTGTCCCGGCATGATCTCGGCCCTCCCCGGGGCCTGCTCGACGGTTGGTTCCGGCTTTTTTCCCGCGCGCATGGATTCCGGGAAAGCCAGAAAATCAAAGATACCATATATGATCCCTCCCGCCAAAACCCCCAGAATGGAGAGAAAGGCGTAGATAGAGGTTTTCCAGATCCGGCGGACGGCCCTGGCTATCTTCCAAAGGTGCTTACCGTAAGCCTTCTTGCGCGGGAACATTATCTCCTTCACTCCTTTTCCATAAGCGAAACCAAACGTTCAGAAGTGAGTATATAGAAAAAACAACCGTAGAGGAAGTGCGAGAGGAATAGGTCAGGTAAGAAAGTGGTGAGGATGGGACTCACTCGCCAGTATCTCCATCGACCTAGAAAAACAGGTGGAAATTGAAAGGGCAATTTGCGGATAAGGCGCGAGAATAGAGCTTGGGAGTGAAGATATTGGAATAGGGAATAAGTGCGTAAGCCCCCGAAGGTGATGCTCCCGGTCTCTTTTTAGCTATCTATGGAAAGGTCTTGATAGGACTAACCCTTTTTTTTGGAAACGGTTCCTCCTCTTTTCTCCCGGATGACCCTCAAAGCCAGGGCTATTAGGAAGCAGCAGAATAAAGAGAGCACGATGGTTGATCCGGAGGGGATATCCAAGAGATATGAGAGATAGAGTCCCACGAAGTTGGAGATCATTCCCACTCCCAGAGCGACAGCTATCATCCAGCGGAAATTGCCGGTGATTTGGTGTGCGGTGACAGCAGGAATAATCAGCAAGGCGGATACCAAAATCACACCCACCACCTTGATGGCTATCACCACATTCACGGCGATAAGCGCTAGCAGCACGAAGTGGAAGAAGGTCACCGCTATTCCGCTGACCCGCGCCATCTCCTCGTCGAAGGTGAAGTAGAACAGCTCCTTGAAGAAAAGGAAGACGCACCCCAGGACCACAAATCCAGTAACTGCTATCATAAGGATATCTCCCCAACTTACCGCGAGTATGTTCCCGAAGAGGTATCCCATGACGTCGGGAGTGTAGGTCTTCTTCAGGGAGATAAAAAGCACCCCCAATGCCATGCCGGTAACTAAAAATATGCCGATGGCGCTGTCCTCGGAGACGCGGCCCCGCTGACTGACCAACCCGATGGCTAATGCGGCGAGCAGAGAGAAAGCCAAGGTGGTGATATTGACGTTCCACCCCAGGAGCAGAGCCAGAGCCACGCCGCCGAAAGCCACGTGTGAGATGCCATGACCGATGAAAGACATATTTTTTAACACTATGTAATTTGACAGTATGGAACAACTCGCTCCCACCAGAATACCTGCCAGAAGGGCCCTCTGCATAAAACCTGAATGGAAGGGGTTCATCGATGCCTCTCCACCACCCGATGGGGAAGTTCGCCGTGGAAGAGCATCTCCACCTCGCAGGCGTAGGCTTCCTCCAGCGTCTTGCGGTCCAATTCCTCTGGCCTCTGGTGAAAGTAGAGCTTTCTGTTCATGCAGGCTAGGGAGTCAGCGGAGATGGAGATGATTCCGATGTCGTGGCTAACGATGATCATGGTGAGTCCCATGGACTCTTTCAACTCGAGCAAAGTATCGTTGATGCTGCTCATAGCCTTCGCGTCAACTCCCAGGGTGGGTTCGTCCAGGATGAGCAAGTCGGGGTCGTTTACTAGCGCCCGGGCGATAAATACCCGCTGCTGCTGCCCCCCGGAGAGCTTTCCTATCTGCTTGTTCGCAGCTTCTTCCATGTCCACCAAGGCCAACGCTTCCCTGGCTTTGGCGTAATCTTTTCTGCGGGGGAATCTGCCCAAACCCATCTTTCCGTAAAGGCCCATCATTACTACGTCCAGTGCGCTGGCGGGAAAATTTTGCTCGATGTGGGAATGCTGGGGGACATAACCTATGCGATGCCGGTCTTCTCCCAGTTGGTCGGGACGGTGGCCAAATACTCTCACCTCGCCTTGGTAGTGAGTGATTAGTCCCAGAATAATCTTGAGCAGGGTGGTCTTTCCCCCGCCATTGGGTCCTATGATCCCCAGAAGGGAGCCAGGTGTGACCTCGAGGGTGATATCCTCTAATATATATCTGTCCTCCACTCGATAACTAAGGTTTTTTATCTCGATAACGTTTTCCTTAGTCAACGCAAGTACTCCTCTAAAGTATTCAAATTGTAACGGATAATATTAAGATAAGAGTCGCGTTCCGGATTTCCCGGGTCACCTAGGGGGTCCAGTATGGCAAAGGTGACCCCTGATTCCGCCGAGATCATCTGAGCTACTTTGGGGTTGAATTGAGGCTCTCCGAATACCACCGGGACTTTTTGCGACTTGATGGTGGAGACCACTTCTTCGATATAATGGGGAGAGGGCTCTTTCCCGGGGAACTCCTCGATCACCGCCGCTTGTCGCAAACCGGCTCTGCGCAGCAGGTAAGTGAAGGCGGAGTGGAAAGTTACCACATCCTTATGTGTGACCTTTTTCTCTAAACCAGACACCTCCATGGCCAGCTCTTCTAGTTCTGCCAGATAAGCGCGGGTATTTTTCTCGTATTCCGGGGAACCTTCGGCGTCCACGTCGCTTAAAGCCTGGGAGATTTGTCCGGCTATCTCCATAGCTATGATGGGGTCCAACCAGATATGGGGATTATAATCGCTCTCCCCAGGCTCTTGAAGGCGATGATCTTCCCCGTGCTCTTCCTGTCCGGGAATAAGTAGATGTGGGGGAAGATTATCTCCCAGAGTGATAATTTTGAGGTCCTTGTTTCCAGCAGAAGCCACCAGTTTATCCAACCAGAAGTCCAGGCCTAAACCCACTCGTACACAGAGACGGGCTTTGCTTAACTCTTCCACTTGAGAGGGGAGAGGCTCATAGGTATGAGGGCTCGCTCCTGGGGGAAGCAACGTGATAACCTCCACACGCTCTCCCCCCACGAGGGAGGCGATATCGGCTACAGGAAAGATGGTGGCTAAAACTTTGACCTTCCCCTGGGCCAGGGGGCGTACGCATCCGCTCGTGCTCGCTCCAAGCGCGAAGAAGACCATGATGATAATTATTATGGTGATGACGATACCCTTCTTTGCTTCTATCGATTCCATATCCTTCTCACATACCCCTTCCTTCTGTGCGGGAAACATCTCTTTTTTATAGGTAAAAGACATATAAATGAAGCATTATCCAAAAGCGACCAAAAACAACAAACCGTTATCTACCAAATACAAATTAAATTATAAGGTTTTTATGGTTCATTTAACATTTTCCCTCCCCATTTACCATAATCGCATGGGATTTATGAGAGCTAGGATAGTGCCACCGTCTTTCTTCCCGATTTGAAAAGATTAATAACGTTGATGCGAATCAACTTAAATGTGAAAACGACGGATCCACGCTTTTCTTCCAAGGCGAGGGGGCGGAAATGGAGGGGATGTGCGGTCACATCTAATCGATGAAGAAAGTCATGGAAGGCGAGCTTCAAAGATTAGAAACAAATATTAGAAAGTTCTATAGAAGCCTCTTTATAGCAAGAGTTTGAGCGCATTAGCGGATGATCATTTATAAAGAGTGCACCTTGCTTCCCGCTTCCATAAGAGCGCCTTGAGAGGGAAGGATTGTGGCGCTGGAGGGCTATCTCTTTTCCCAGATCTTCACCCACTCCTCCATGGGGTACTCCGCCAGTTGCACCAGTACCCCAAAGGCGTCTTTGGGGTGGATGAAAGCCTCCTTCCACAAGGGGTTGGAATCGTTTATGTCGAAGGGCTCTATACCCATGCCCCGTATGTGTTCGATGGCTTCGTGCAGATTCCTTACTTTGAGAGTGATATGATGAACTCCCTGCCCCCTCTTTTCAATGAAGCGATTGATGAAGTTATCCGGGTTGGAAGAGTAAACCAATTCCAGCATGCTGGCGTTGCCCATGGAGTAAGTTACGAAAGTATAGTCGCCCCAATCCATCTCCATGAGAAACCTGCCTCCCAGCACTTCGGAAAAGAATCGCTTGGCGGCGTCCGCATCGGAAACGGCGATTCCCACGTGGTCTATATTTTCGAGCCAATCCACCCATTCCACCTCCTTTTTCTTCAGGACACGCTTTTGCAATTACCGTAAATCACCGGGGTCGAAATTTCAATTGTTGCCGGGGCTCCACCTCCGATACGACCATCGTTAGCTCCTTAGCGATTTTGATTCCCCATCACCAAAATGATCGCCTAGTATATCATGATAAATAACATACTGTTAATTGCGGTGAGGGCGCATGGTCGGCAAAAGCGCCCGTTTATATTTAAAGCTCGGTAGTAATTTTTAAATAATTATCTTATTAAAAGGTATTCGCTCGCTTTGCTAAAAAATCTCGCGCCTCAATTTTGAATTACTTTAAATGATGGTGAAGTAGGGCCTCATCTATGGTGAGAGGACGAGGGAATCTCAAGCAAAACCAATCACCCTATTGGCTCTCCTGGAAGATAAGAATTGCCTTATTCTTATTTGAGCTTTATTCCAGCCCCTGGGCGTCGCAGGCGCAGGGCTCCCCTCTCCACTGGGAGAAGAGCAAGTTGCCGGCGACGATGGGCAGGTCCACCGCGGAGCTGAAAGGCGGCGCATAAGCTAGATCTAGGTATTGCATTTCCTCAATGGTAAGTTTTCCCGCGAGGCAGAGGGAGAATATATCAAGACGTTTATCGGCGGCGGAATGGACATCGCCCACCAGCTGGGCGCCCAGCAGCCTACCGCTCTTGCTGTCGGCGGTAAGAATCGCGTTAATCTTTCCTCCGCCGGGATAATAACCGGGTAAAGAATGGCCTTCCAGCCGAAGGGTGAAGGGATGAAAACCGGCAGCCGAGGACTCCTCTTCGCTGAATCCGGTCTTTCCAATAATCAGACCCATGCTTTTGAGGATAAAGGTCCCCCATACGCCGGGAAAGACCTCCTCTCCCCCGGCGGCGCAGGTCCCCGCCACCCTTCCCTGCTTGCGGGAGGTGGAACCCAGAGGCATCCAAATCTCTTCGCCGGAGAGGCGATGAACAGTGGTGGCGCAGTCCCCGGCGGCAAAAATATCCTGGTTGGAGGTGCGCATATGCTCATTCACCCGGATGGCGCCTCGGGCCCCCACTTCCAGCCCCGCCTCAAGTGCGAGTTCGCTCGCTGGGCGTATGCCTATGGAGAGAAGAACTAAGTCCGCGGAAATCCTATCTTTATCGGTGATTACCTGGGTCACCCTATCCCCATCGCCTTCGATTCCCATCACCTGGTTTTCCAAATGCAATTCCACCTGGTTGCGCTCCAGGTGCTCTCGCACGAGGCTAGCGAGATCCCGGTCCAAGGGGGGCATCACTTGCTTCTCCAGCTCCACCAGGGCAACCTCCATGCCCAAGGCGCGAAATGATTCGCACATCTCCAGACCGATGGCTCCGGCTCCCACGATCACCGCCTTTCGTGGACGACGATTCTTTATCCATTCCTCTATCCGAAGGGCGTCGCTCAAGGAGCGAAGGGTAAACACTCCCGGATTTCCCCTTCCCTCTATTGGAGGGACAAAAGAGCGAGCTCCAGTGCAGATGATCAGGCGGTCATAATCCCTATAAAATTCCCTTCCATGGTCGAGGTCTTTAACCTTAATACGCTTCTTTTCAGGCTCCAGGGAAAGCACCTGATGGCGCAGATGCACTTGAATATCTTGTTTTTTAGAAAACTCCTTGGGGGTCCTGGCGATGAGGCTGTCTCGTTTCGCCTCGCCCGCCAGGAAGTAAGGAAGACCGCATCCCGCATAAGAGATAAACCTATCTTGGTCGAAGATCTCAACTTCCGCGTCGGGACAGCACCTCTTTGCCTTGGAGGCGGCGGTGGCACCTCCAGCAACTCCTCCTATAACCAAGATTCTCATCCTCTTTCACCTCCGCCTTTAAATTTGTCGATTAACCCCATGGGGATCGATGTCCAGACAGATTTACGGTCATCCATTGAAGCATTGTGGACATGCAGTCCCGTGTGGAAAAACCTTCCTGGGCTTCCGTAATCTCCTTACCCACCTTATCCAAAAATTATTCAAATACGGGGATGATCACTATTCCACTATTCACCATTTCTTCCTTCCATTAAAATGTTTATAATCAGTATTTTCCCCGATGCAGAGAGGTTGATGCGTATGAGCGAAGTTTACGTGGTCGGAGTGGGGATGACCGAATTGGCGCGGCATTCCCGAACGGGATTTCAATTGGGGGTGGAAGCCTGCGTTGAGGCATTAAGGGATGCCGGCTTGAAGCCAGAAGATATCGATGGGGTAATCGCCACCCCCCACGGATATATGACGGAGCACCACAAGTTCATTTCCCAGAAGATGGCCGACTATCTCGGGATTACGGCGAGACTGATGATGGATGTGGATTGTGGGGGGCTTTCCAGCGCTGTGGGAGTAAAGGTTGCGGTTTCGGATATCTCCGCGGGTAGAATCAGGTCCTGCTTGATCTTCGCGGCGCAAAAGGAGATAAGCAAGACGGAGCTGTTAGCCAATCCTCAAAACAACTTTCACCTGATCAAGGGAGCCAACAATCTTTACGACACTTACCAAGCGGCTTATGGGGCGGTGGCGGTGATTCCTTTCTATGCTATGGCAGTCCAGCGCTATATGCACGAATGCGCTATCTCCGCGGAGGAGATAGCCATGCTCCCGGTGGTTCTTCGCGGGCACGCGGCGAAAAATCCCCATGCGGTATACCGCCAACCTCTAACGGTGGATGAGGTACTGGGCTCGCGTATGGTCAGCCCCCCCATCCATCAGCTTGAATCCAGCGTGATGATGGATGGGGGGGCGGCGGCAGTGCTGGTGGGCGAGGAACTTCTCCCTCTTTGTGAGGAGCGGGCGGTGAGAATAGCCGGAATGGGGGAGGCGCATGAACCTACCAGCTTTCTACCATATCGTCAGGATATATCAAGGTTTCCCAGCGCGGGCAAGGCTATGTCCGAGGCCTTGGGGAAGGCGGGATATGACATCGGGGACATACATGTGGCGGAGGTATATGGGGCTTTCGCTGGGGTTGAACTGATGCTCTATGAGGAACTCGGTTTTTTCGCCAGAGGAGAGGCGCCTCGGGCAGTCGGGAGGGGCGAGACTACCTATGGAGGAAGAATCCTGATAAATCCCAGTGGAGGCAGACTCTCCCTAGGGCACCCGGCTTACGCGACTCCTCTCCTTGAATTGCTGGAAGTGGTGACTCAGTTGAGAGGGGAGGCGGGACAGAGACAGCAGCGAGGAGCCAGGGTGGGTATGGTCCACGCCGAGCACGGGTTGATAAACGGCAACTTAGTGATGATCCTGGACCGGAGACTGGAGGAGCCATTAACCTGGGTATGATGGAGGGGGATGAGCGAACATGGATTGGCGGCCGGAGATGCAAGACGAGGCGGCGGAAAAGTTCTTTCGCTACCTGGAGTCGAGGGAGTTCAAAACCACCTTCTGTGAGGATTGCCGGGAGGTAATTTTTCCCCCCAAAGTGGTTTGTCCCAGGTGTCTGCAGGGGCACATCTCCTGGAGGGATTTGCCCAGGGAGGGGGTTGTTTACGCTTTTACCTACCAGGATAGGAGTTTTCGGTGCGCTTATCCGGAGGTGATTGGCTTGGTGGAGCTGAAAGGGGCGGGGAGGATACTCACAAAAATAGATGCCCCCTATGATGAGCTATCTATAGGGATGCCCGTGGAACTCAGTTTTTTCACCTCAAGAGACGGTTTAGTTCTCCATCAGTTTAAGGTGAAGAGAAACAGTGGAGAGGATGGAGATGACCTAGTGGCGGACAGCGCCCCGACAGTATAAATAAATGTCCACCAAGGTGTTCCCATCCCGACCAGAGCGTATCTATTGTAGGGGATAACTTTTATGAAAGGGGACATAGGAGTCGAGGGCGAAAAGAGATAGAGGCTGAAGATAAGGCGGGGATAGTGGGTAGAGGTCAAAATACGCTGTAAATAAAGAGGAGCGGAAAAATTTATATTATGTCATTTAAAGCTGGACTATAACCGAGCGCGATGCGCAAGATTCATAAGATGAGCCAAGAATTCGTGTTTTTTCGCAGTGAAGAAAATTTGGGTGGAAGGGGATGCTATCGTCTCTACTCACCCAGGAGGGAACGGCGCGGGAACAGTCCTGAAGCCTCTCAAGGAACACACCACTCTTTATATCATTTTGTAAAAATTTGATGTATACTATCACTTGAATGGTGGTTATCATGGAGAGCATGCTGGAGAAGTTGAATAAATATTACATCAGGAGTAAGGGGAAGAAGCTCACCTCCACCTATGCTAACCTCCTGCAGAAGGCGGAAGAGGATCTGACCGCGGAGGAGGAAGCTATCTATCGTACCCGCATCGAGCCCAACCTGGATTATTTCGTGGACACCCTCTATAAGATCTTCGTCGAGGAGGGAAGGCCGCTGGAGACATGGAGAAAGAACGTGCTGGAGGGCAACTCCATCTTGAATAACATGGCCAAGAAAGTGGTGATAAGAGCTATACGGGAGCAGGAGATGAATCAGTGACTCCCGAGGGGATGGATACCGTCACCCTCATATCCCGCTCATTGGGGCGAGAATTACATGCGCTTTAAAGAGGATTTCGATAATGGAAACGGACTTTTGCTTTTTGTGGCAAGACTATTTTTATTCTCCGCCCAAAGCAGTTCAATAGCGATTGATTAATGAATGCATGGTCCCCATTTACTTTTCGGGAAATTAAATGTAAATCTTCCCAACTGAGGTTCTCACATAATCCCTTTTTGCGGAAAGTGCGCTGGTGAGGCGTTAGAACGTTTATATTGCGGAGTCGAGTCCATATTGTCCCTTATATAAATTCCCTTACATGAAAGAGAAACCATGCCAGCATGAAATCGCTGTGCCATTATGCGCGAGATATATATTTACATGTATATATTTCCCGTATATAGAAAAGGAACCACGTGACCGATACAATAAGAGGAGGAGGCATAAGTATATCTCTCAGAAAGAAAGGGGTTAAGGACTTGGCCACCAGGACGGATAGATTATCCTCGATGTTGCTGAAAAGCGGCGTCATCACCGAGGAACAGCTGCAGAAGGCTTACGCCCGGCAAAAAGAGACGGGATCATCATTGGGCAAGGTGCTTCTGGAGATGGGCTACCTCAAGGAAAGCCAGCTGGCGGAGTTAATTGCCAGGGAGATCGGACACGACTATGTGGATCTGCTGGAATACAAGGTCAACATCCAGGCGACCTCCACCATCGAGGAATCCATGGCTAGGCGCTATACCTGCATCCCCATAGATTTCGAGGATGGTAAACTGGTGGTGGCTATGGCTGACCCCACCAATATCTATGCCCTGGACGATATCCGGCTGACCACCGGTTACGAGGTGAAACCGGTGGTGAGCTCCAGGGATGACATTATGAGCGCCATTCAGCGCTACTACCATCTGGAGTCGGATGTGGTGGAGGAAGCCCTGGAGGCCAAGGGCGATGATGAGGAGAACATTACGGGGCTGAAAGAGGTGGTGGATGACGCCCCTATCGTCCGCTTCACCAACCTGCTGGTCACCGAGGCTATCAACCGGGGGGCTTCGGATATCCACATCGATCCCCGTAACGATCACGTGCTCATACGCTACCGGATCGATGGGGTTTGCCAAGAGATACGTAAAAGCCCCAAGAACATTCATTCTGGAATTGTCTCACGAATCAAGATCATGTCCGATCTGAATATCGCCGAGAGGCGCGTGCCCCAGGATGGACATTTCGGAATGGTCTATCGGGACAAACCCATCGATTTTCGGGTGGCGGTTCTGCCCACCGTATACGGGGAGAAGGTGGTGATGCGAATACTTGACAAATCCAGCATTCTCTTGAGATTGGAGGATCTGGGGTTTCTTCCCGAACCTTTGGAAAAATTCACCCAGGCTTTTCGCAAGCCCCACGGAGCCTTGCTGGTTACTGGCCCCACGGGTAGCGGAAAATCCACCACCCTTTACGCCACCTTAAATGTTCTCAACACCGAGGAAAAGAATATCACCACGGTGGAGGATCCTGTGGAATATCGCCTCAGCGGAATAAACCAGGTTCAGGTCAATCCCAAGGCCGGCCTCACTTTCGCCACCGCGCTCCGCAATATCTTGAGAACATCTCCGGACATCCTCATGGTAGGCGAGATTCGCGATAAGGAAACCGCAAAGATAGCAATAGAGGCGGCGCTGACCGGGCACCTAGTTCTCTCCACGCTACATACCAACGACGCGCCCAGCGCTCTTCCTCGCCTGATCGAGATGGGGGTAGAGCCCTTCCTGGTTTCCTCCGCAATCAATTGCGTTATGGCCCAGAGGCTGGTGAGAAAGTTGTGCCCTAACTGCAAAGTTCCTTATGAGCCTGACATCGATCTGCTCAAAGAGATAGGCTTCCCTTTGGGAGACGAGGAGGAACTCATTATCTACAAGCCCAGCGAGACGGGTTGCTCTCGCTGCAGCAATACGGGTTACAAAGGCAGGGTCGGGCTTTATGAAGTGATGCCCATGAGTGAGGCCATCCAAAGACTTACCGTTCAGGAGGCTTCGGCCACCGCAATCATGGAGCAAGCCAAGAAGGAAGGTCTCTTTACCATGAAGGATGACGGCTTGACCAAGGTGAAGATGGGCCTTACCTCCATCGAGGAAGTCTTCAGGGTGGTAGCCATTTAACCACCGCTTACCGTAGCTCCTCTCGGTCGTTCTTCGTGAATTGCAAGTAAAGGTTTAACGATTGAACCTATCCGGATACCAATCATTTGGTGTTGTAGTTTGCATTTGGTGTTGCAGTTTGAGGTTGTAGCCACGCCTAACCTGGGAGAGACAAGAACCTGAATGGCAGTTTTAAATATTACGTGATGTAAATAATAACATTATGGTATTTAACTCGAAATGATTTCTGTTGTAGAGCGGTTCCCAGCTCCATCTCGGTTGACGCTTGGTTCATGGTTAACGAAGGATATAATGTTCAAAGCTTTAGCCCTAGATAGGATGTATACCTGTGATTTTCCTATTTATTGATGGTTTTTTCTCGGGGCGAGCGACTTAATGTAGCACCTCTATCATGTGGGAGTAAAGGACCTATTTATTGATGGTTTTTTCTCGGGGCGAGTGACTGTATAAACTCCCTGTAGACGCAGTCTAGATTGTCACATTGAAAACACTCGGTGCTCAAGTAGCGGTCACCTCTGTCTGGAAGTATCACCACTATCCTTCCTCTCTCCATCTCCTCGGCAAGCTGCAATGCGGCGTGCACTGCCGCTCCAGAGGAGATCCCCACGAAGAGTCCCTCTATATTGGCTAAAACCCTGGCGGTATTGAAGGCGCACCCATCCTCGACGTTTATCTTGCGGTCCAGAATGGAGAAGTCAAAGATGGGGGGAACGAAATCCTCCAAATTACGCAAGCCTTGAATCCTGGAGTTGCGATAGGGTTCCACCCCCACCACCAACAGGTGGGGATATTCCTCCTTGAGCCTTTTACCCACTCCCATGATGGTGCCACCCGTCCCTATTCCCGCCACCAGCGCGTCGATCTCTTCCACCTGCTGAAGGATTTCGACACCGGTACCTTCGTAATGGGCGCGTACGTTATCGGGGTTGGCGAACTGATTGGGATGGTAATAAATAGGATCCTGCGCCAGCTCCTCCGCCTTGGCTATGGCTCCGTTCATGCCTTCGGAGGCTGGGGTAAGGATGATCTCCGCCCCGAAAGCCTGCATCACTCTCCTTCTCTCCATGCTCATGGATTCGGGCATGACGATCTTGAGCCTATAACCCTTGTAAGCGCAGACCATGGCCAAGCCGATCCCGGTGTTGCCACTGCTGGCTTCGATGACCGTCTTCTCATGGGTGAGCTCCCCCCGGGCTTCCGCCCCCTCGATCATATAGCGGGCGATACGGTCCTTGACCGAGCTACAGGGATTGAATCCCTCCAACTTTCCAAATATCTCCACTCGAGGATTGCTGGGAATCACTTTGGTGAACCTCACCACAGGTGTGTTGCCGATCATATCTAGCGTACTTCCTGGACGGGTGTTCAACCTAACCATCTGCTTACCCCTTTTGATTATTTCCTAGCCTGGCGCGAAAAACCGCCATATTTTTACCAAAACTATCCTGTCGATTCACTTGCCTCTTGCCTATTAGAATCGCCACCCCGGGCTTAAATGTCAAGAGTGGCTGGGAAGGACTACCGTGGCTGGGAGATCGGCGGTTAATTGTGAATATCTTGAACGAAAGCGAAATTGATGCCCTCGGCCTTCAAGATTAGAATCATCTCCCCCACGATCCTGGGAGTGTTGGGACGATGGAAGTGGCAGATGCCGATGGCAGTTCCATTTTTGCGCGACTTAGCCGCCAGGTTGCGCATGGCCGATCGGATGTAATCGGGGTCATTCTCGTGGTCGATAAAGACCTCGTTGCATCTCCGGGGCATTCCCAGGCTTTGTGCGGCTTGAGTGACCTTGCTCGCCCGGGAGCTATTACTATCTATCACGAATAATCCTCGTTCCCGAGCCCATTCGCACATATAGGTCATCAGCTGAAGATTGTCGCATCCCGCGGAGCCCTGATGGTTATTGATTCCCAGTACATGGGGGATAGTGGCTAGGTCGGCGTCTAAGACGCGAAAGACCGTTTCCCGGCTCATTCCCACTTCCAGTTGACCTTTGGACGAGAAGGAATGGGGCTTTTCGTTCTCCGTGGGTATATGCATGATGATCCGATACCCAGCTAGCCAAAGTCGCTCCGCCTCCGAGTTGGAGAAGGGTTGGTGGGGCATCACCGCGAAGGTTAAGGGAGCATCTATGCTTAGCCATTGTGAGAGGTTGTTCTCCGTGCTTCCCACGTCATCCACCACGATAGCAATGTGGGCGGCGTGGTTACGGATAGTTTTTCTTTGGGGAATGACTTTTCGTCATTGGAAGAAGACCCTTCTTCTTCGCCGTTTGAAGTGTGGGGGCCGCTATCTTCGCAACACTCATTTTCGCTGGAGTACCCCTCCGATCTTTCCGATGAGGAGAAGAAGACGCCTCGCAGGGGTCCCACCGGACTGAAAAGGAAAATGGCTATCATGAGAAGGGGAAGGAGAAAATAGAGGCACAACCACTTTATCTTTCTCCTGCGCCTTATCCTCTTTCTGCGCCTCCTCAGCTCTTCAATACCTGATGGATCCTGAAAAAGCTCCATAATATCTCCATCCGGCTATTTGCGCTTCTTTATCTTTCTTCCCTTCCGTTCCCAACTAGCTCGGGTATGAGCTCTATTTAGTCGTCTCAAGCCAGTTGCCAATGCGATTGCGAATCGGACTTTGTAAACGCATCACAATCCATTTTGAAATTTTTCTTATTCCATTCGGGGATATTTTATACGCAGACCCTGCCGTCGAACAAGGAGGAAGAGCAAGATGGGAAGACGCGAAGGATTTTTCAATGGTTTATTCCTAAATAGGTATCTATCGATTGAGTAACCAACAGAGGGTAATAACGGATGGAAAGGCTGAAGGTAGACGATTCCCATATCTAGATTCCCTTATCTGGATTGAGCAATCCCGATAGGGCAACGTTTTATCATCAAGACAAGTGCGTGTTGGGCATGTATTCTCAACATGAATGGTTTTCTCACCGCCTGCTATTTTCATCTAAGCGTGCACCCGCGATCCACTATAGTTTTCGACACAAAGCCATGAGAAACGCTTGATAGTATTCGCTGAATGTTTGAGCCGTATCCCTCAATGGGATCTTCTTCATAAAAAAGGCTTGATAATTATTCGGTTTATTCCAATGCTTTTGGTTAAAAGAGAATGGACCATTAATGTCAGTTTCGGGTCAATCGGCTGATCGAAAAATAATATATTCATTTTCAGGGTTGGCGATAAGATAAGGAATAGGGGCGGGCCTTCCGTCTCATTTGCTTTGATGGGGTCGATGGACGATGTCGGACTCCCTTTGAAAAAGACATTGGCTGACGTAAAATTGTTTCGCAATTTTTTACGGCTCGCTAGTAAAATTTTTCCTTCCCTTGAACCTATCAGGTTTTAAATAATCGCAAATTATCTGTTGAAAAATTTTTATCGCACTTATCTATGCCTATAGATAATTTCCTATAGCGTTCCCGATATATGAGAGGGTTATCCCCGAACACCCCTGGAGTTTACTGAAAGGGGAGGTTAGTCATATCTCAATATTTAATGTCATTTAAGATGTCATTTCAGCCTGGTCAAATTTACTTTTCCCGCTTGGGATTAGTCATTCTTTGATAAAACCAAACCTTCTATGAAAAACAAAATTTTTACTCATGAACTTATCGAGGTCCATAAACATAGTGAACGATGGGCATGTTTTGCCCGTGGTTTTTGGAGAAAAACCGGAAATGGGGATAATGTCAAAGGAGATGGAATTAAAAGAAAAGAGGCGGAATGCTTCCGCCTCTTTTTCCTGGTGGAGTCGATGGGATTTGAACCCACGACCTCTGCCGTGCGAAGGCAGCGCTCTCCCGCTGAGCTACGACCCCATATCTTAAACGTGCTTTCACTTAAAAAGATTAACACCAAAATTTTAACAGATGGAGAAGTTCTGTAACAGATTTAGCTACCATTTCTTCCTACCCTTTAGGGGAGCGGAACTGAAACTTCCCCTCTCAAATTTTTCAAGATCAGATTTTCTCGGCGACTATCTGTTCATGGTAAATGAGAGCAATCCTTTCATTTGTGGATGGTGCGTGGAGGACTGGAGAGCCCCCTTTCCCCCTCATTGTCCTTGATGATGATTATAATACAGTCATGAATGAGAGTATGGATTGCGCTGGGACATACGATGCCGAGTACGCGGAGATAATCCTTGACACCGCCACCAGACAGCTAGATAGACCCTTCACCTATCACATCCCGGAGGAATTAAGGGGAATGGTGAGGGTAGGCTCGGCGGTAGTTGTTCCCTTCTCCAATTCGCGGAAGATCGGTTACGTGCTAAACTTCTGCGATAAACCACAGCTGGAGAAGATTAAAGATATCTATCGGGTTATCAGCGAGCCCCCCTTCTTTGGCCAAGAGATGGCACAGTTGTGTCATTGGATCGCGGAGAGATATATGGTTCCTCTATCCCAAGCATTTCGTCTAGTCATGCCTCCGGGAAGAAGCCAAAGCCTGTTGGAAAATATCAAGTTGAAGGAGAGCGATGAGGAGAGACTGCGCAAGATAACTGCTCGCAGCCCGCTAGCCAAAGAAATCATCGAGTTGCTAAAGGAACATGGAGGGGTGATGCCCCTCCACATTCTGAAGGTTAACTTGCGGGGGAGGAATCTAAGCGGAGCGCTGAAACGAATGGAGGAGGCAAGGCTGATCGAGCGGGAATTGATGATATCACGCCCCGCCGTCTCCATCCTGCTTTTTAGGGAGGTCGAGCTTGAGGAGGCTGGCCGGAAAAGGCTAAAGGGACTTGTAGGGGAGGATGAAAGGAAAAAGAATGGCGTTACCCCATTGCAGATGAAAGCTTTGAAGACCTTAGAGGAGAATGGGGGAAAGCTTCCCCAGGCGGAACTGATGCGTGTCTCCGGGATAGGAAGGTCCAGCCTCCTTTCCCTGGAGAGTAAAGGATTGGTCCGCATAGTGGACACAGAGAAGTTCAGGGATCCTTTCGCGGGGCGTTTTTTCTCGAGACCGGAACATGTGAAACTCAACCGAGAGCAAGAGAAGGCTCTGCGAGCGGTAGTTCAAGCCATGGAGGATGATAGCCATGGGGTCTTTCTCCTCCATGGAATCACCGGGAGCGGTAAAACGGAAGTTTACCTACGGGCTATCTCTCACGCGCTTGAAAAGGAAAAATCCGCGATAGTGCTGGTTCCCGAGATATCCCTTACCCCCCAGATGGTGGAGAGATTCAAGGGGGCGTTGGGAGAACAAGTGGCGGTGCTCCATTCACGACTCTCTGCGGGTGAACGCTATGACCAGTGGCGCAGGATTCGGGATGGGGAGTATCGGGTGGTAATCGGTGCGCGCTCCGCCCTCTTCGCCCCAGTTAAACGACTAGGTTTAATCGTCATCGATGAGGAGCATGAGGCCACGTATAAGGAGAACTCCTCCCCTCGCTACCATGCCAGGGATGTGGCGATTTACCGGGCAAAGCTTAACCGAGCCGTGGTGGTGTTGGGAAGCGCCACCCCTCAGTTGGAGACCTTATGGAGAGCTCGTAGGGGTGAGTACTGCTATTTAGTGCTTCCCCGTAGAATAGATAATCGGCCTTTACCCAGGATTGAGGTGGTGGATATGCGGGAGCTGAATGTTCCCGGAATGCGCACCATCTTCAGCCCCAAATTAGTAAACGCGCTTATCAACGTATACGAGTCAGGCGAACAAGCTATACTTTTTCTCAACAGAAGGGGATTCGCCCATTTTCTTCAATGTCACAAATGCGGGTATATCTTCCGTTGCGAGAACTGTTCGGTGAGTCTCTGCTTCCATCTTAAGGAGGACTATCTACTCTGTCATCATTGCAACCGATCCATTCGCCCTCCTTTTTTCTGTCCGGACTGCGGAAATAGGGAACACCGATTTCTAGGTGTGGGAACCGAAAGGGTGGAGGAGGAACTGCGCAGATTGCTCCCTCCCTTAAAATGCCTCCGTATGGACGCAGACACCACCCAGAAGAAGCACGCTCACTGGGACATATTGGATAAGTTCAGGGCTAAAGAGGCAAATGTGTTACTGGGCACACAGATGATCGCCAAAGGGTTGGATATACCCAACGTGACCTTGGTGGGGGTGATCAACGCGGACACCTCCATGGCGCTGCCCGATTTTCGCGCCGCTGAAAGAACATTCCAGCTGCTCACCCAGGTGAGTGGAAGAGCTGGGCGGGGCCATTTACCAGGGAGGGTGATAATACAGACCTATTCGCCGGAGAGCAACGCCGTAGAAGCTTGCTCTAAAGGGGATGAAGAGACTTTCTATGCGAAAGAACTTAAGTTTAGGGAAGAAGCGGGTTATCCTCCATTTTTACATATTGTAAATTTAATTATCTCCTCTGTATTAGAAGGAGCAGCAAAGCGCGCCTCCCAGTTTCTAGGCGAACTGCTTCGCTCCATCCATAATTCGGTAGGCGTCTCCGTGCTGGGGCCAGCTCCCGCCCCGCTTTCCAAGTTGAAAGGAAGATACCGCTACCATCTGTTGGTGAAATCCAAGGATTTAAGGGAAGCCAGAGAAAACATTCAGATGGTTCTCCCTGATTTCGAGAGGATGCGAGCTCTTATCTGTAAAGAGGAGGAGTTAAGAAAAGAACAACTTACCCTGGCTATTGATGTCGACCCCATCTCAATGCTCTGAAAAGGGGGATGAGAGAGTGACTTGGGGGAAATTATGGGAAGGGTTTCGCGAAAGCTCCATAAAAAGACCGGGTATATGCGATAGAGGCGCGAGGCCTCTCCCCACTGATTGGAGCTTATAAGAATTTATTGTTCGTTAAAAAATTATAGGAAGGGTTTCGCGAAAGCTCCATAAAAAGACCGGGTATATGCGATAGAGGCGCGAGGCCTCTCCCCACTGATTGGAGCTTATAAGAATTTATTGTTCGTTGTGAAAGTATATTGTCAACAGCATAAATTGTAATCGTGGCGTCGCAGGGCATAAGAGAGGTCCCCGCCCATAAGTTGGTGTTCGTTAAAAGTAGTGTGGTCCAGGTCCTGGGCTCTTTGGCAATCCCGTCATCTTTCTATGAGTCACGTGAATGCGATATAGGCTTGACAGGAAAACATTTCTATTTTTTTCGATTGGCAAAACAGAAGCACAGGACTCTGGACCTTATGTTATAGCATCATTGCTCTACGCTCTGCTCGGCTCGATTAATCGCCGATGATGGCTTCTTCTCTCGCACGGCTCGAGTAGGAACTGAATTGAAGCGAGAGCCCCACCGCCTCGGCGGTTATGATCGTTCGATTATGGCGGACCCCTTCTTTATCCATCCAGTCCTGTTGGCGTAACCTGCCGATAATGATAAGGCGGTCGCCCACCGAGCACGAAGAATTTAGATTCTCCGCTTGTCGCCCCCACACCTCCACGTCGAAGAAGTCGGTTTGCCGCTCCCCCTCTTTATTGGAGGCTCTCCGGTTGCAGGCAAAGCGAAAACGGGAGAGCTGATGGCCATTGCTGGTAGAGATGATCTCCGGAGGGCGGACAATATTTCCCAACAATGTAACTTGGTTGTTCTGCATGAGCAAGGGACCTCCTTTTAACTTACCCGTGCGCCAGTTGTCCTGCGATGCGTCCAATTGAAAGGAGTAAAACCGGGCGTCAAATTTTCAATAGCGTGAATAGACACGCCATAGCCAAAAAGGTGGAATAGGGTAGCCCGTACCTCAAAAACTTCCCAACTTCTCCAAGTACCGAGGAAGCGTGGGAATTCCGGCTTTTATATAGGGAAACTACGAGCTTGGTCAATAGCGTCAGTAGAACCAATCCGCCCAAGGATATATTTGCATAAAAGAATATTTCCCAAAGAGCCGCTGTGCCCACCAGGGAACCTAAAGCGGTCAGGACTTTCACGTCCCCACCGCCCAGAATCTTTAGGGCGAAGGGGACTAGCCCCAATCCCAGCCCCAAAGCCGCTCCCTTGAGAGAGAATATCAGCTGTTTTCCTCCCGCTAGAGCGCTGATAGTTAAGGCTGTTGCCAGAGCTGCAAGGCTCAGGGCATTGGGTATCCTTCTGCAAAAGAAGTCCCAAACGCCCACAACGAGAGCGTAAGCGATAATGGTAACCTTGAACGCTATCCCCACTTCCACCTCCTTATGATTATCCCAGTCCTTTTATCAATTGGCCGAAGATCTTATTGAAGAAACTCTTGATCACGTCGGTTCCGCCAGCCCAGGCGATCAAAGCGCCAGCAACAGCCGCGGCTCCTAGGATTACCAGGGCATATTCCGCGGTGGTCTGGCCGCTCTCATCCCTCCACAGGGCTTTAGCAAAGGCGGTTAACTCTTCCATCATCTCACCTCCTTTTAAATTTTATGTGAACTTCACAAACGGCCCCCCAAGATCATCCCTCCCACGGTGAGCAGGAGAAAAGAAGGGAGGATTAGAAACACTAGAGGAAATAGTATTTTTACCGGAGCCTTAAATGCTCTCTCCTGGAGCTGATTTTTACGGCGGTGCCTGAGCTCGCCGGAGAAGTTCTCCATGATGGCGGAGAGAGGAGACCCGAAACGCTCGGCACGCAAAATAACTCGGCAGAATCTACGCAGATCGGGGGAGGAATTTCTCTCAAAAATTTCTTGCAAAGCCTGGGTGCGGGGCATCCCTAAATCTATGGCGCTGAGGGCCTGGTTAAATTCATCAGCTAGAGGCCCTCTAGCCGAAGACACTGCGCGGGGAAGAGCCTGGTTGAGATTCTGCCCCGCAACCACGAAGATGGTTAACAAATCGATAAACTCCGGCAGAGAAGCGGAGATGGCTTCTTGTCTGGCCTTTTCCCGCCTGCGTAGATAAATTAGGGGAAGGTACCAGGAGAGGAGCAGGCAGGGTGGGGTGGAGAACAATAGGAGGTAAAGGCCTCCTAAGGCGAGGGTGATGAAGGAAATGAAGGTGAAGAGGATGAGGCGGCAAGCCTGAAATTCTCCCACCGACCATGATAAGTTCGCCTTTTTGAGCTGTTCCGCATGGACGGGAAAGGGTAATTTTCCCGATAACTTGGCCAAGCATCGCCAGCATGCCTTTATAAAAACATCGTTGCCCCTCCTCTTCAGCTGTCTTTTTATGGGGGCTGAAGAGTCAACCTCGCCGACGTCTTTCCCGCTGCTTTTAATGGATCTCAGACGAAGTTTTATCTGCTCCCTTTCCGTTCTGCGCATGAAAAGATAGAGCGCCAGCGAGAGCAGGGAGAGAAAGGAGAGCGAGAAAATTAGCTCCTGCACGCCTCTTCCACCTCCATGGGGGAAATATTGGCCGCGTCGCGAGCTCGCGAACGCGGCTTCAATGCAAACCAACCTGTCTCTTTAAAGCCGTCATCCACCCCCAGACGAGAGATCTTACGGATCCACAGAAAACCTATGGTTTCCATGAGAAGGCCTACTACCAAGAGGATAAGTCCGGAGGGCGTGGTGAAGAGCGGTCGCACAAACTTGCGGGAGAAAGCGCTCTCAATCAACAAAAAAGCAACCGGAAGCGCGGATACCACATAGCCGGAAAGGCGTCCCTGCACGGTAAAAACTTTAATTTCCCTCTGGATTTCCTGGCGATCTTGCATCATCTCCCGGAGCTTTCGCAATAGTGAGGGGAGATTGCCGCCGCTTTGTTTTAAAAGGATAATGGCTGTGAGAATGACATGCAGGTCAGGGTGGTTTATCCTCTCACCTAAGGTTTTCATGGCATCCTCGAATTCCTCGCCAAGGTTGATCTGGGTCACCGCCTTCTGTAGCTCGGAAGACAAGGGTTCCTCCATCTCGGAAGCGGCGAAATCCAGTGACTGGAAGACGGAGGATCCGCCTTCTAAAGACTGAATCATGCAGTCTACAAAGTCGAATAGTTGGACCTCGATAATCTTCCTCTTCCTGGACTCGCGAAACTTTTCTATAAAGCGAGGCAGCAACCAATAGAGGGGAATGGACAGGGGCAAGCTCCAGAAAGATCTGGTTATCAAGTAAAGAAAGGCGCAGGGTAAGACCAAGCAGATGGTGCGGGGATGCCTGAGCAGCAGCTTTCTTGTCCCTTCCGCCCATCTAGAAATGGAGCTGATGTCGCCTCTCTCCTCATTCTGGGTAATGGCGGCCGCACGTAGCTTTTTCTCCGCCTTCTCCTGTAGCGACTTTTTTCGGTATATATCGATGGAGATAGCGAAGGAGAGGGAGAGAAGGAAGAACATAAACGGAAGCAAGAACTTCATCATTCACCTCCCAGATCGTTGCCCTCGCGCGCGGATCTTTTATGATAGATTTTCAGAAGATGGCGGTCATCTACCCCTTGCCTATAGTAACATCCCATCTTCTCGTCTCTGTTGTCCAGCGAGAATATTCGGTTAAGTAGATACTGGGAAGGTTCTCCACCTGGTTCAATCTCCGATACCTCCATCACGCGGCGGTTTCCTCTCTGGGTGCGGGACAAGTGGATGATCAGATCCACTGAGCTCTTAATTTGAGCGGAGATAGAGGATGAAGGAAGCCCCACATTGGCCATGAGCGCCATGGTTTCCAGGCGATAAAGGCATTCTAAAGGGGAATTGGCGTGGACTGTGGAGAGGGATCCTTCATGTCCGGTGTTCATGGCTTGGAGCATATCCAGAGCCTCTCCGCCTCTCACTTCCCCGATGATGATACGATCAGGCCGCATGCGCAGAGCGTTGCGCAGAAGGTCCCTGATGGTCACCTCGCCCTTTCCTTCCAGATTAGGAGGCCTGGCTTCCAGGGAAATTACATGGGCTTGTTGCAGCCTTAATTCTGCCGCGTCCTCTATGGTGATGATGCGCTCCCCAGCGGGTATGAAAGCGGAGAGGGCGTTGAGAAGAGTGGTTTTGCCGCTTCCCGCTCCCCCGGAGATGACGATATTTAAACGCTGTTCCACCGCTTTCTGAAGAAAAGCGGAGACTTGAGGGGAGAGGGAGCCTCTGCTCACCAGGTTTTCCATAGTGAGAGGTTTTGCCGAAAATTTACGGATGGTGATGATCGGGCCCTTCAGGGAGAGAGGAGGAATGATCACGTTAACCCTGGAGCCGTCGGGTAAGCGCGCGTCTACAAAGGGAGCCGATTCGTCCACCCTCAAACCCAGAGGTCCTACAATTTTTTCGATGAGATAATATACATGTTGGGAATCCTTCAATTTCAAAGGAAGCAATAGCAATCTCCCTTCTTTCTCCACAAACACTTGATGGGGGCCATTGACCATGATCTCGGTAATCTTTTCATCTTCGAGCAGCGGCTCAAGTGGGCCGAGCCCGATCATCTCTTCCACCAAGCATTTCACCAATTCCTGCAATTGTGGTGCGGAGAGGAGCAAGCCTTCCTCGCAGACAATCTCTATGGCTTTGTCCCGAAGTTTTCTGGAGCGCTGCTCCGGCGAGAGTGAGGGATGATACAGGGAATCGCTTTCCGCTTGTATCCGACCTTTGATGTGGTTGAGCAGTATCGGGTCTATCTGCCGATATGACCAGTGGGATCCACTTCCCGAGGACGCCAGTTTCCCCAGGGAAAACCGAAGGTAGTTTCCCTCCTTATTTTGTCGATCTGAGTAATTGAATTCTCCTTCAGCTCTTGAAGACCCCATCTTTGCTTCCGATGATTCCATCTCCACTCCATGTCCTCTGAGACCGCGGCCGAGCGGCCTTCTACTTTGCCACCCTTGCTCTCGTCTCATAAAGTGATTCTGGTTTAAGTAGGCCAACTCTTACTTACTCTATCCCCAAAGCGCACGCTTAAGGCCGGAGTAGAATCTTCTAGATGTGGCTTGGGCTGGCTGGTCTATCAGGCCGAGCCTGGACGCCATCCCCGTTATGGCTTCCAGAAAGGGCGAGTTATCCGAGGGCCTTTTCCCCAGGTTGGAGAAGTTTTCCGCCGCTTGAGGGTCTTCGGGCAAGATCGCCACCAGGGGAATTTGCAGCGCATCGGTTATTTGGTGAGGCCTGATAAGGGTGGCGCGGCTAAAACCATTTATCACCAGCCCCCATCTCTGACTCCCAATTCCTTTCACTCGTTCTACCAGCTCCTGATTTCGGAGGGCACAATGGAGGGAGAGCAGGTCTGGGCGGGTTATAAGCAAGATCAATTCACAGGGGTTAAGCGCCCCATTGACCATCATATGGTGATTGGAAGAGACGTCGATCAGGATTAAATCGTAGTGGCGAGAAAGGTGTTCGTATATAACGTTCAGTTTTTCGCTGGTGAGCAGCCCTTCTTCTTCGGGAACCCTGAATCCGGGCAGCAGGTGAAACCCCATGGGGTGTTCCCTGATCAGATGTTGCAATGCGTCGGCGCCATTCTCTCCGATGAGCATGATTAGGTTGGAGATACCGGGAAATCCATTCTTTTCAAAGGAACACCTGTGTGATGAGTTGCTATCTAAGTCCAGCATTAGAAGTTTTCTCTCTCGAGAGATCACCGAGGCGAGGGTAGCGGCGAACATGCTCACGCCCGAGCCGCCTTTAGCTCCCATCATTCCTAAAAATAGGGTTGTGGGTCGTCTTCCTTCCTCCGCCAAACCCTTAATAACTTGTGTTTCCATCGACATGGTCCTCCTCATAATGTTAATCATCATAGCTAACATACTTTATATATATATTATAGTTATTATAACATAATTATTTAATTGTCAATATTTATAAACTTAATAATTTTATATAACTAAATCATTCATAACCATTCGCCCTCTTAAAGGAGTCCTCGTATGGGTAAAGGGATACTGGCAGCGCGAAGTGTGTATTAGGTGTGTATTAGGGAACAGATAACTTCGATATTTTCCCTCCAGGAAAAAGCTGTAAACAAGATATTAGGTGTGTATTAGGGAACAGATAACCCATCTCAAGGGGCGTTTTGTCCTGGAAAGATAACCCATCTCAAGGGGCGTTTTGTCCTGGAAAGATAACCCATCTCAAGGGGCGTTTTGTCCTGGAAAGATAACCCATCTCAAGGGGCGTTTTGTCCTGGAAAGATGGGAAGGGATACCCGCGCGAAGCTGACGTGGAAAAATCTTTTTCAGCATATTTTTCAGTATATAAAAATTTTTATGCCTCCTAAGACACGCGGCGCTTATCATAAAGAAACTTTCCTGAAGGGCTCCTTCGGCGTTTTTTCACGCGCATGCCTTCCGGTTCTAGAGTCATGATTTATTTATGATTTATTTACAGTAGAGTAAGAAGGTAGGACGGACATAGAGGCAGGCGGGTTAAGAGGGCATAGGGTATGCCCATACATTCACTGTGATGCCCCATTGGTTTATAATAAGCATAAAATAGCGGAATGCAATCCAACGTGGATGCTTAATCGATGATAGAACTTTTAAAGATGAACTTTTACGAAAGTCGACGTAGCGATTGATCCGAAGGGGTTTTTAAGTGAGAGTCCACCCCCAGAGCCAAGCCACAGGCAGGTGCCACGTTCGCAACCAGCCTTTCTGTTCCGATAGCTTCAGGAGCACGGGGCGGAACCAATTATGTGATTATTGTTACAATAAGCGTTATTTGAAGATAATGTCTGTATATGATGATAGAACCACGCCCGCGGGGGTAACTCTCAATGCGTGGGAAGAAGAGACTGGCTGGATGCCGACGGAAAAAGACCTTCACAACCTCATCTTATCCTGGGGGAGGGGAAAATATGGAAAGCTCACCTCAGCCTAATGAGAAGACAGGGAAAGAACCGGATGGAGCTGGGATGAATCTGGATGATCCTGGGGATAGCGACGGCGTGAAAAAAAGAATGGGCCTCGCCAGGTTTCCCCTCTTTTCCCGGAAAAAAAAGAAGAAAAAGGGAGAAGGAAAGGAGGGTGCCGGCGGAGAGTCGGAAGGAACCGTTTTTGAGGAAGGGCCAGATTACGATTTCTCCATGCTAAATGAGGAAAGCGCGGAGAAAAGGCCCATTATCTCCAGTTTAGGGGCGAAGGGGGAGGATAAGGCCGCTCCTGGAATTGAGCCTGCCGTGGAAGAAACTTCTACATCCCCAGAGGAAGCGCCCGCGGAAAGGGACGTGGACGCGCTTTTACGAGACGTTTTACCTTCTCTGGTGGATGATTCGGTGGTGGGAAAGATGGAAAAATCCGCGGGAGGCGCGGTGGGGATTGCCCCCACCTTAAAGGATATGGAGGAAGCGGAGCGTGCCAGGTTAGAGGGGTTGGAGAAAGAGGCGTTGAAGGAGGAGAAGAGGAAGAGACGGGAGGAGCGTTGGGGTTTCCTAGCCCAGCCCCGGTCCCAGGATTCCACCTTCATCGCTTTTACCAAACCCAAGGCGACCCTCTTCATTTTCTTTATGCTGATGCTGGGTACCCTGCTCTGGGCGTTGCCCAACGCTTTTCTTATCCCCAAAGATACCGAGTACGTAGTTCACGCGGTGGCTATAGGAATAGTGATTGGCCTGCTCTTTTGGTGGAAGGCGGGGAAAAAACACAGCACCAAACTCGCCGTTCAATCCGCTCTCACCACCCTGTTTTCCCTGATTATAGGGGAGTTGCTCCACTGGATCTTCGTGGTTCTGGGGACCTCCGCCTTTCGCAAAGTCTTTTTCGATCTCATCTCCTTTCAGTTTCTCTGGAACCGAAGCGTGCTCTCCGCCGTGGGCAGCGCCATGTATCCGCTCTCCTATTTATGGATATTGATTCCCGCTTCGCTGGTGGCTTTTATTATCGGCTTCGGGATGCCGCCCATACCGGAGATCTTCCTGCAGTTGTGGGATGCTCTCCGAGGAGGGAAAGAGCCGGAGAAAGGTGAGCCTTGAGAGTCATAAAAAGGGAGAAAGCATGAAGATAGAGGTAAAAGATATTGGAGAAGACAGGCAGGTTACCATTATGGAGATGGACGGAGTCATCGACTCCACCAACTTGGAGGAATTTTTTAAGAAGGTAAGCATGGTGTTCAAGGGAGGGGCTATCAATATTATAATGGATCTCTCCCACACCAGCTACATATCCAGTGGTGGTCTATCCGTGATCACGGACGCTTTTAAGAAAGCGGGAGACCGTGGGGGGAAGTTGGTCATCTCCTGCGCTAGCGAATCCGTCAGGGAACTTTTTAGGGTCATCAGGTTCGATCGAGTTATCGAGTTCTATCAAGATTTAGATTCCGCTATCAAGTCCTTCGCTTGAAAAGCTTAATCGGAAAAGTTAAAAAATATTTTAGGCGCGGCGTAGCTTGGGGACATCTTGGCGCCGTAAGACTTATGCCAGGCTTGGGAAGGAAGCCGGTTTCAAGGAAGCGGAAAACATATCGGATAATACATTTATACAAACCTCGCTAGATGTGAGGACAAGTTCACTTTGGGTCAATTTATTTTTGACCTTTTCCGTCTATTTAGTTTCGCTCAACATGTAGAAGGGAGAAAATGATTGATCAAGGATATCTATCTGGATAATGCCGCAACCACTTATCCCAAGCCCGACTTGGTATACCGGGCTATGGATTCTTTCGCCCGAGAAGTGGGGGGAAGCCCAGGGCGTAGCGGGCATGAGAGGGCTTTGGAGAGCGGTAGGGAAGTTCTGCGCGCACGGGAGGTGCTGGCAAAGCTACTGGGAGTGGGGGATTCTTCCCGCATTATCTTTACCAAGAACGCTACCGAGTCCCTCAACTTGGCCATTAAAGGAGTGGTCAAGCCGGGAGGGCACGTGATTATCTCCTCCCTTGAACATAACTCGGTGTTGAGGCCCATCGCCTCTCTCAAGCAGGAATGGGGAGTGGAGTATACGGTGGTTCCGTGCAGGAAAGATGGAAGCCTGGATCTGGACGCTCTAGCCTCCTCCATTCGCCCTAATACCCAACTTTTAGTTTTCACTCATGCTTCCAACGTTGTGGGAACGCTGATGCCCTTAGGTAAGTTGGTGGAAATAGCCAATAAAAACAATCTACCCTTGCTCGTCGACGCGGCGCAGACCGCGGGGAGATACCCTCTGAATGTGGAGGAGGAAGGAATCCAGCTATTGGCCTTCACTGGGCATAAAGAACTTTTTGGGCCCCAAGGAACCGGGGGTCTCTATATTTCTCCGGAACTAGACCTACATCCTCTGATGGAAGGGGGGACAGGTAGCGATTCAGAATCGGCGCATCAGCCCTATTTCCTGCCTGACCGCTACGAATCGGGAACTCTCAACGCTTTTGGTATTGCCGGCTTGAGGGCTGGGGTGGAATATATCATGGGGGAAGGGTTGGAAAAAATCAGGGAGCACGAGAAAGTGCTTACCCAACACCTTCTGGAAGGATTAACTAAATTACATAATGTAAAATTATATGGTTCTACTGATTGGGATAGAAGGGTAGGAATTGTCTCCTTTAACGTGGAGGGTTACAGCTCGGCGGAAACAGCATCCATATTGAACGAGAAGTACAGGATAGCGGTGCGCGGAGGATTACATTGTTCTCCCCTAGCTCATCAAACCATTGGCACTTTGGGACGGGGAACCGTGCGGGTGGGGCTTAGCTATCTCAACACCATGGATGATGTGGATTGTCTTCTAGACGCCATTAAAGACTTCGCCTGAAAGATATTGCCGTCAATTTTTCTCAATGCTACGCGAGGGAACAAGGGAGCCATTCACCTATGAGAAAAAGTTTGAGTAGATGTATCCCCTGCGGCTGCAAAATCGCTTGGTGGATAATTTATACCAAACTTTATCATCAGAATATGCGGATGATGAGGTCTCCCTTCTCGTCAACCCTTGTTTCGGCAGCCAACTCTTCCCCGCGCACGCTTTCATAGTAACCTAAAATTCTTCCTGCCGCCAAATGAGGATTGAAGGGGCTTTTCAGCCTCAATTCTATCCCATCTCCCTCTTCTATGGTGAGGAGACCCATTCCGAAAGCGGCTAGCATAGCGCTGGACTCCGTAGGACTTTTACGGAGATGAGGAAAGGCGGTGAAAATCTCCCTGGCGTGCTCCCTCTCCAGCTGCGCCAACCGCATATAGACATGTTCCCCCATCTCTTCTGCAAGGAGGTCAAGGATGAGATCGATGGTCATGGTGTTGATCATGATTATCCTTCTGCCCGTGACCAAATCATAGATGCTGCCCTCATCCAGATCCCAGTTGATTCGGGCAATATGCTTGGGGACGCAGCATTCAGGGCAACGTTGGATTTCCCTATATTCTTCGTGTGGCTGTTTATAAATATCTCCTGGTGTAATTTCTTCCCCCAATTCATCCGCTTCCCCCATGTGGGCAAGTAGCTCTAAAACCCCATTTTCGCAGTCACCCTCCCATTCATAGACGAAGGGTTGGCCCTCCAAGGCCTCCAGGGACCCCTGGAATTTTCCACAGATCAGGGGAATACAGGCGATATTTTCCAGTTCCAAGCGAAGGCTTTCGCCCCGGTGGTAATGGCTCGTTTGGGGTGAGGCTAATCCCCAGATTTTGGCATGATCGCAGAACAGTTCCAGGAATTTTTCGCTATGCAAGTAGGAGGAATTCCTGTCAAGAGTCATATTTATCAGGCTTCGTGCGAAGTGCCTATAGGTTCTGCGGGATCCCTCCGCGATAAAACCATCTAAGCCCGCCCCCAACTGCTCGGAGAGCCTTTCGAAGATTTCCACGAACTCGTGCGCGTCGTAGAAGAGTGGGCGAAGCGTGGGAAGATCCTTGTAGTAGATATGCCCGTGAGCACACCACTTGACCCTTTCGCCAATCATCAATGGGGTGCCACATTTGGAACAAGTTACGACAGGCATATCTCTTCCTTCCGCCAGGAAAATGAATACGCGATCCTAATTTGAAGCCCGATACGCGATCCTAATTTGGAAGCCCGCTTTCCAATAATCTTAACATAAATTATCTAATCTGGGTCGAATTCTTTGGGTGGTTCTTTGTTCGCAAGCATATGCGATTGGATTAAACCCCCTTCTAAATACTCTTAACCTTTATGGTTTCCGCGGATGGCGCGAAGCTAGGGGCAAAACACGAGCCCAACTAGCGATTAGGGGGGAATGAGATGGATTTAAGAAAGGGCTCCACATAGATGCTGATTTCTCTTTCGCCTGTCGCCCGCCTTCCCTATAATATTTTAAGATTGCGCAGATATCGGTTGTGATATAGTGAGATTGATTGGGAGATCGAGAGTTGCCTTCGGATGGTTTTATTAAGTGGTGAGCGATGGGGAAAGCGTTAGTGCTACTGGAAGATGGGAAATATTTCACCGGCACCCCCTTCGGGGTGACCGGCGAACGCTTCGGTGAACTGGTCTTCAACACCAGCATGACCGGTTATCAGGAGATCCTCACCGACCCCTCGTACAAGGGACAGATCGTGGCTATGACCTATCCCCAGATAGGCAACTACGGGATCAATGAGGAGGACTTGGAGTCGGAAAGACCCCAGGTAGAGGGGTTTGTGGTCAAGGAGTGCTGTCGTTATCCCTCTAACTGGCGTTCGGTTATGTCCCTGGATGAGTATTTGGTGGAGCACAGAATTGTGGGAGTGGAGGGGGTGGACACCCGGGCGCTTACTCTTCATATCCGTTCTCGGGGGGCGATGAAATGCGTGATCTCCACTGAGGATACCGACCTTTACTCGCTGAAAGCCAGACTGGAGGCGGCTCCGGGCATTGTGGGAAGGGATCTGGTCAAAGAGGTAACCTGTGCGGAACCCTACCGCTGGGAAGGTGAACCACTACCACCTTTAGGAAGTGGCATTATACCAGAGGTGCCCGTAGCCAAGGAAAGACCTTTGAAGGTGGTGGCTTTCGACTGTGGCATCAAACGCAATATTTTGAGGATACTTTCCGCATTGAATTGCGAGGTTCTGGTGGTGCCAGCTTTTACCAAAGCCAGCAAGGTGCTGGAGATGGGTCCGGATGGGATATTTCTATCTAATGGTCCAGGTGACCCCGAGGGAGTTCCTTACCTTATCGAAGAGGTACGCAAACTGATCGGGGTAAAACCCATCATGGGAATCTGCCTAGGTCATCAGATATTGGGGCTGGCCTTGGGAGGAAAAACCTTCAAGCTCAAGTTTGGACATCGAGGAGCAAACCAGCCGGTTAAAGATCTGCGTAGGGGAAATATTCTCATCACCGCGCAGAATCACGGTTTTTGCGTGGATATAGAAAGCGTCTCCCGGGTGGCGGAGCCAACCTTCGTGAACCTGAACGACGGTACCCTGGAGGGTATGCGTCACCGTATTTATCCTGCGTACTCCGTCCAATACCATCCGGAGGACTCCCCTGGGCCCCACGACGCGCTCTATCTCTTCGGGGATTTCATCAGAGCCATGTGGGCGAAGCGGGGTGAGCCCCATGCCTAGAAGAAAAGATATAAATAAGATTATGATAATCGGGTCAGGTCCCATTATTATATCCCAGGCTTGCGAATTCGACTACTCCGGTACTCAGGCATGCAAAGCCTTAAAGGAGGAGGGTTACCAGATCGTGCTGGTAAACTCCAACCCAGCCACTATTATGACCGACCCGGAGATGGCCGACCGTACCTATATCGAGCCAATCACTCCCCAGGTAGTGGCGGAGATCATCGCCAAGGAAAGGCCCCAGGCTTTGCTGCCCACTCTTGGAGGGCAGACTGGCCTTAACACCGCGGTCAAAGTGGCGGAGATGGGAGTGCTGGACGAATATGGGGTGGAGATGATCGGGGCCAACATGGAAGCCATTAAAAAGGCGGAAGACCGCGATCTCTTCAGGGAGGCCATGCGCTCCATCGGGCTGGACCTTCCCCGTTCCGGACTGGCACACAATATGGATGAAGCCAGGAAGGTGGTGGAGGAATTGGGCTTTCCAGTGATCATACGTCCCGCTTTTACCTTGGGAGGCACTGGCGGTGGAGTGGCTTACCATCAGGAGGAGTTCGAGCGGGTGGCCTCCAGTGGTTTGGCCTCTTCCATGATCAGCGAGATACTCATCGAGGAATCGGTGATAGGCTGGAAGGAATATGAGTTGGAAGTGATGAGAGACCTAGCGGACAACGTGGTGATCATCTGCTCCATTGAGAACTTCGACGCCATGGGGGTGCACACGGGAGATTCCATCACCGTGGCCCCTGCCCAGACCCTCACCGATCGGGAGTACCAATTGATGAGGGACGCGGCCATCGCCATCATACGGGAGATTGGAGTGGAGACAGGGGGGTCCAATATACAGTTCGCCATCGATCCCCGGGATGGTCGGATGGTGGTTATAGAGATGAACCCCAGGGTCTCGCGCTCCTCCGCCCTTGCTTCCAAGGCCACCGGTTTCCCTATCGCCAAGATAGCCGCCAAGCTGGCGGTAGGATATACCCTGGATGAGATACCCAACGACATCACCAAGGAGACGCCGGCTTCTTTTGAGCCCACCATCGATTACTGCGTGGTGAAGATCCCCCGCTTCGCCTTCGAAAAATTCCCTGGCGCCGACCCCACCCTAGGCGTCTCCATGAAATCGGTGGGGGAAGTGATGGCTATAGGACGGACCTTCAAGGAAGCTCTTCAGAAGGGCATCCGCAGCCTGGAAAAGGGCCACTATGGCTTGGGCGGATACGGCAAGGAGCTTTTAGATATAAGTGGCGCTAGCGATCCGGAAGTGCGGGAGGACTTACTGGGAAAGGTCCGGGAAAAATTAGCCCGACCCAATGACGAACGGTTCTTTTTCATAAGATATGGGTTTCTTCTGGGGATGAGCGTCAAGGAGATCAGCGAACTCTCCCACATCGACCCCTGGTTTCTTTACAATATGAAAGAAATCGTGGATGAGGAGCTCAAGCTGGGGTCGGGGCTAAGCGGGGAAATGGAAGCCGAGGAACTCTACCAAGCCAAGTCCCTAGGGTTCTCCGATATTCAACTCGCCCATCTTCTAGGGATAAAAGAGGAGGAGGTGAGAGAGAGGAGAAGATCGCTGGGGATAAGGCCAGCCTTCAAGCTGGTGGATACCTGCGCGGCGGAGTTCGAGGCTTATACCCCTTATTATTATTCCACTTACGAGCGCGAGAAGGAGCCAATTTCCGCCTCTAGGCGCAGGCCGGGCAAGAAGGTGATGATTCTGGGGGGAGGTCCCAATCGCATCGGTCAGGGTATAGAGTTCGATTACTGCTGTGTGCATGCCTCCTTCGCGCTGAGGGAAGAAGGATACCAATCAATCATGGTCAACAACAACCCAGAGACCGTATCCACAGATTACGACGTGTCCGATTTCTTATATTTTGAGCCGCTCACTTTAGAGGATGTGCTGGAGATAATGGACGAGGAGAAGCCGGATGGCCTTATCGTTCAATTTGGCGGTCAGACCCCTCTGAATCTCTCCATTCCCTTGATGCGAGCGGGCGCGCCCATCATCGGAACCAGTCCCGAATCCATCGACCGGGCAGAGGATCGCGATCGCTTCAAAGAAATGCTCTTCAAGTTAGGCCTGCTCCAGCCAGAAAACGGAACGGCCATGTCGGTGGAGGAGGCTAGGGAGGTGGCGGAAAGGATCGGTTATCCTCTGGTGGTAAGGCCTTCTTATGTGTTGGGGGGCAGGGGGATGGAGATCGTGTACGATCCGGCCTCCCTGGAAGATTTTATACGCGAGGCGGTGGAGGCATCCCCGGACCATCCGGTGCTCATCGATAAGTTTCTTGAGGACGCTATCGAGATAGACGTGGATGCGGTCTCCGATGGACGCGAAGTGGTGATCGCCGGAATCATGGAACATATCGAGGAAGCAGGCATCCACTCGGGTGACTCCGCCTGTTCGCTGCCGCCCTTCAGCTTGGATCCTCCCATGCTACAGAAGATCAAGGAAGCTACCTACGCTCTGGCCAGGGAGCTGGAAGTGGTGGGCCTGATGAACGTGCAGATGGCGGTGAAAGAGGAGAGGCTTTACATCCTTGAGGTAAACCCACGAGCTTCCCGGACAGTGCCCTATGTCTCTAAAGTCACAGGCATCCCCTGGGCAAAAGTGGCCACCAAGGTTATGATCGGAAAGAGTCTGCGGGAGCAGGGGATTTTAACGGAGGTGGCAGTTCCCCACTTCGCGGTGAAGGAAGCGGTGCTGCCCTTCAACCGCTTTTTCGGCGTGGACACCATACTGGGACCGGAGATGAAGTCCACTGGGGAGGTGATGGGCATAGACATGGACTTGGGCATGGCCTTCGCCAAGTCGCAGATGGCCGCGGGCTCAGCTCTCCCCACCTATGGCAATATCTTCATTAGCGTGAAGGATGCCGATAAAAAAGATATAATACCCATCTCCCGCAGATTGCACCAGTTGGGTTTCAACCTATTGGCCACTCGAGGAACCGCCTCGGTTCTGGAACGCGTGGGCCTTCCAGTGACTAGGATAAACAAGATGCACGAGGACCGCCCCCACGTGGTGGATTATATGCGCAACGGAGAGATACAACTGATCATTAACACTCCATCGGGAAAGAGGCCCCGCTCCGACCAGATCTCCATCCGCAGCTACGCGGTGATGTACAATATCCCTTTGATTACCACCCTCAAAGCGGCTCAGGCGGTGACCTATGGAATCGAATCTTTGCAGTCCAAGGGGCTGGGAGTGAAGCCCATTCAAGAATGGTATTCCTACATCAGGACGCGGCGTTAGTTGGATACCTATCGTTATCCTTCACCAATAGAGTTTAACAACCATAAGCTCATATAGATCCCGAGGTTGGAATTTCCGTCAGGGTGTTAAATCTATGATGTGGCTTTCAAAACAATTTAGGTGGCGCCAAGGGCCGGTGAGGTTTAATCAAGGCTAAGTGTCAACTTAATAATATTACCCATATCATGATTTACATAAGAACCAATGTACGCTTCGTTCTATCACCGATTATTTTTCGCGAGAACCGATATCTCCACAAATTTACAAAACGTTAATTATGGCAATCATCGATTGAGATGATTGCGGGCCGGGGGATAATGAGGGTCATTAATACCCGATGACGCCCGGGGGTTTCAAGTCTTCTCCCGGGATCCACCCATCGGTTCCATAAAAGGGACATAAGAAACCCTGTGAACTTGGATAGATTTCCGTGCCAAGGTCTAATTTTTCTGTGAACCGGGCTCTCTTATTGAATCAAGAACTGGGGATATTTATATTTATAGCTTTTTGTTTGGCTTTTGCTATTATTTCGGAAATTTTTTATTTAAGATAATGATGGAATGGTTATTCTCATAATTGAGTTTTTAATTATGACTAAAACCGGGAAGTGTAACCGATTGTCGAGCAGCGCGAAATAAGGTGGTTTGTGATATGACAGTAGCGGTGGTGACCGACAGCCAGACCTGTATCCCATCGGGGATCGCCAAAGAGCTGGAGATCTTCGTGCTCCCTTATACCATAAATCTCGATGGCCGCCTCTTTCTTGATGGAGTGGACATAACCCCCGAGGAGTTCTATCGCATACAACCCAGCCTGTCGGAGGCAGCCACCACCTCGGCAATATCTCCCGGCGCTTTTATCAATGCTTTGGAGAGTCTATCTGCGAGTTTTGATAGTATTTTGATAATCACCATTGCCTCCACCATGAGTGGTACATATAACAGCGCTTGTATAGCGGCGAAATCCTTCGATAAAGTCCCGGTCGCCGTTTTCGATTCACGTACGGCGGCTATGGCACAAGGTCTGGTGGTCTTGGAGATAGCCGAGGCGGCTAGAGAGGGCGCAACATTGGATGAATGCCTGGATTTAGCGAATATAAGAGCGAAGGAAGTGGAGCTCTTCGCCTATATCTCCACTTTCGAGTATTTGCGCAAGAGCGGAAGGGTCAACGCGATTACTGCCTTGACTGGGGAAGCCCTATCCATAAAGCCAGTCTTCCGTTTTAAGGATGCAAAAGCCACCGTCTCCGCCAAAAAGCGTTCCGCTGAGAAGGCCCGCGTCTTCATCGCGGATGAAGCTTACCGATACTTCCAGCGTAAAGGGTCAGTGCGGGCCTCTGTTTTCCATGCCCATGCCCAAAGTGAGGCCGAGGAACTCTTGCTCCTCATCAAGGATAGGGTGGAGCTTCAAAGGGAAATCATACTTTCGGAATTCACCCCGGTGATGGGTTGTCATACTGGACCGGGTGTGGTGGGGGCTGCGTTCCTTTAATTTCCCACTCACCCCTGCGTTTAAATATGGTCTTTGAGCACTTAATTAAGGAACAATCGAGCATCGCATGAATAATAACCTTTCCCAACATTTTTTCCTTCAGGATAATTCATTTTAACCCGGAGCAATAAAGCGTCACATGCATGTTTCATCTCATAAAATTAGGATCAATTAGAAATGTAAATGTTCAGGAGTTTCGCAGGCGGGTCTCCTTATTCTATGAAAGTGATTAATTTACAGTTCGTAAAATAACGATAAGCCCGAATACCCGAGGCTAACTCACCGCTTTCGACAATTTTTTCATCTATCGAGCCTCCGCCTGAGGGGCAGAAAAGACACGGAGGCGATAAGCACGCCAGAAGCGAACATGGCTATGGTCACTCCCCAGATGTGTAGTCTAAATAGCCCGAGATTTAGGTAGAAATCTCCAACCGTCCCCGCCAGCGCTCCCGCCAGCGCCGCCCCCAACATTAAAAAAATGCGGGAGATGGCGTGAAATATGGCGAACGCTTTGCCTCTGTTCTCGTCCTCGAAAATCTCCTGAACAATAGTGATTCCAGTTATAAAGATAATGGAGAAGGATGCTCCGAAGACTACTGCCGCCAGATATGCCATGAACATAACAGTTACCAGGGACATCCATATAAGGGTGCCCCCGGCGCAGAGTAACCCGAACTTGAAAATAACCCACTTGGCTCGCGTGCGCGAGAAAAATTGTAGCCCCACTAACCCAGATAGCATTCCCAAGCCAAAGAGGGCCATTAGGAAACCGAACTGGGTATCATTACCGCTTAAAACCTCATGGACATAGACTACTCCCGTGGCGAAGAGCCCGCCCCCGCCCAGGGTGCCTGTGGCCAAAGCGGCGGTGAGAGCGCGCATAGTGGGATCGCGAAACGCAAAGAGCAGAGTCGAACCAATATTGGCTTTCTCTTCCCCACTTTTTCTCTTCGCTAATTTAAGGATTAAGGGTTTTTTAATTCGGGAGATCATGAGTGCGGAGAAGAAGAAGGTCAAAGCGTCGGCGATGAAAGGTAAAGAATATGGGTGATTGCGAAAGAACACGTTTTCCTCAAGCGCGCCCATGATTGGTGAGGTGCGTATCATCAGGAGAGCGAAAATGCCCGCTGATAGAGGAATGGACCCATAAGCGCTTCCCATGTTCATGGAGTTGGCTAAAGTAAGCTGGCCCTCGCTTTCCACCAGATTGGGAAGGCCGGCGTCTCTAGTCGATATATAGGTTACGGCGATAAATTCTATGCAAAATATGAGGATGTATAGGTAGATTAGGGAATTCAGCACCGCCGCGCAGAGGATCAGGGCTCCCCGTAGAATATCGCAGAATACCAGTATATGTTTACGGTTCCAGCGGTCACCGATCCAGCTAATCATGGCGCCGGAAAAGGCGGTGGGGATGATGCGTAACACCAGAAGCCCCGCTACCGCTCCCGCACTGTGGCTGCGATTCCATACTAGAGCCATGAGGGCGAAGGTGGCTAACCAGTCTCCTATGGAAGAGATGGACTGGCCCACCCACAAGCGACGGAAATCCGCGTTTGCCCAGAGGGATCTCAGATCAGCCCCCACCCCACCCTCTTTTTCTTTTGCGGGATTAATTTTTTCCTCCAATTGTTTCAATCTTTCCCCGTTTCTAGTTGCGATGTCTAGATAGACCCTTACCAGAGTCGGATATGATCGTCATCTCCGCATCGTGAGAATTATTACTTATAATCATATACGTCCCGTTGTCGGAAATCAGGTGCGAAAAAATTAATGGGTAGCAAGCGGGAAAACGCCCCACGTAAAAGAAGTTACCCCCTTGGAATAATCGTCCCGATACCGTTTGACAAGTTGTGGATGGCGATTTTTTCGAGATATCTTTCGCGGCGGAAAAATGGGGACACCCTCCCCACATATTCATAGCTATCGTCAGCTCTATCGGGTTTGGAGCACTAATCTCCACGCACTTACCCCCGTCGACTTTGACCTGATCGCGCATCCATCATGTTTAAGAGTCACTTCTCGTGGTTGATTTCCGTCTCCCGATCGTAGACCAATCGGTTCCACAATACCTTACCGGGGTCTTCCCTCAATTTCTTCTTTTTTAGGTACGGACTACCCTGCGCGCGACGGAGAATGGTAAGGACCAGCACCGCCAGGGTGAAGGCGATCAGCTCAGGAGGTCTTTCTAACCGCCAGGCGATTATCGGCAGAAGGGCTAGTCCCAGTAGGTTCATCTCCGCAGTGTGTCGGGTGAAGACTCCCAGGGTGAGAAATGCGGTCAGTGTGGCCCCCTCATAAGGAATTAAGATGAGCGTTCCGGCCAAAGCCATGGCCATACCGCGCCCTCCCTGGAAACGCAGATAAAAGGGCCAATTGTGACCGGCGATTACCGCCAGACCACCACCCACTTGCCAACCTAGGCCCCAACCTAGTGAACGGATAATCAAAATAACCGCTACTTCTTCGGCGCAATCTAGAAAAAAGGCTATCGCCGCCTTACCTTTGCCCAATTGCAGAGAGAGGTTAGAAGCTCCTAAGTTGCCGCTGCCAGTTTTACGGAGGTCTATTCCCAACTTAAAACGAGCGAGGATGTAAGACAGGTTTATCGTGCCTAAGAGATAGGCTGCAACCAATATCAGGATTCTTGGTAGATAAACCAAAATAGGATCGATCTCCTTTATAGTTTAACCTAGATATGGAATATCCGAACCATAATTATGTTCATGATTATATTGAATGATGGCTCTCATCATTGCTAATTCTCCACTTTCCCCGCTTTTGGTTTAATTTGATTCTCCTGATGTCTCCCCGCGATGTCTTTACCATTCTATATTCTCCACTATCTCCGCATCGGTAATCTCCGTTACGATGGCCCTTTATAAATTCCAATTACAAAGGCGAGGGTTTAACGCTTTATATGTGAATATTTACTCCTAATTAAAGTTATTTCCTTCATCTTGGAGCCCATTTAGTTTTTATGATAATTGGATATGAAAGAAGGTCTATTCCCCCCGTTTGTGTACCAATCATCATAAAAAGTTAATGATCATTAATGTAAAAGAAATCCCAAGGCCTCTCACGCTATCATCATAATGAGTGCGATAGATTATTATCGGGACCTCGTCAATGAGGGGTTGGGCAAAGAGTTCCTCTCTAAAACAATTTCACGTTATACTGAGGATGTTAATGATATTAATCTTAATAAATAATAACCGAGGGAGGGAAGAGCCAAGCGATGGAGGAGTTCATTCCGGCGAAACACCTGGAGGCGCTGGAGGAGATAAGCAAGGCGATAACCTCGGAGCTTTACCTCGAGGATATTCTCAAACTCATCGTCATGCTGACCGCTGAGGTAATGAACTCCAATACTTGTTCCCTGATGCTCCTGGACGAAAAGACCAAAGAGTTGCGCATCCGGGCGACCCAGTCCATCAGCGAGGAATACTTGAGCAAGCCCCCTCCCAGGTTGGGGGAGGGGATAGCAGGGTTAGTGGCGAAGTATGGCAAGCCCATCACCTCCCTGGACGTGAGGATGGACCCCCGATATTTAAACAAGGAGGTAGCGCGCAAAGAGGGGCTCTGTTCCTTGCTATCCGTGCCCATGATGGTCAAAGGGAGGATCATCGGGGTGCTCAACTGTTACACTTCCCAGCCCCACGAGTTCACCGAGGGGGAGATAAGGCTACTCACAGCGGTGGCATGCCAAGCGGCCATCGCCATAGAGAATACCGAGTTGATGGTGCGCACCCGGATTATACAGGAGGAGTTGGAGACCCGCAAACTGGTGGAGAGGGCTAAGGATATCCTCATGCGGGACAGGGGGCTTTCCGGTGAGGAGGCTTATCGACGCATACAGCGCAAATCCATGGACACCCGCAAGAGCATGCGGGAGATCGCCGAGGCCATCATCCTCGCCGACTTGGGCTACGATTGAGATAATACGCGGGCGGAGTTGTTAATGAAAAAGTTAGCGGCGCCCTAAATACCTTGCGAAAACCCTGATCATAGATGAGATTAATTATTTACATAATGTAATATATTTGTTTTGCCCTCGCTTAATGCGAGAATTACCTAAATCACTCTCTGCCGCCCAATAAAGATATAGCCATATTCAATTGTCGAAATTCATGGAGACTAGTTGAAGGATAGCTAATACTTAACGAAGCGGGTAGGGAAGCGAACTCTTTATTTCCTATGAAGCATGTAATGGCTAAATTCAGGGAAAAAAGCTCTATCATATGATGAAACCGTAGAGAAAAATGGAATATCGACGGTATTGAAAATAAGCGGAAGAGATGGAGATTAGGCGAACAGGTTAGTCGAGCCATTCCTAAGAAGTTGAGGATAGGGGCGCGCAGAAAGAATGACAAAAGGAGGGATAACGAGATGACAGGGTGGCTGGATCGATTCCAAAGAAGGGAAAGAAAGAGATGCGTGGAAGCGCGCACAAATTCAGAGAAAGACAGCTGGCGTAGGCCAGGTTCTTGTGGCTCTGGCGGGCTCGAGCATGCTGATCGACTCATTTCTCCTCGCCGTACGGGATACCACCGCTTTCAAAAAAGTAGCCCGGATATGCTTACCACCTTGCTTTTCATATTGGGGTTGTTTAACTTTCTCGGCCTCCTGGCAGTTATTTCGATCATGATGAATTGGTCTCGCCGACTTAAGTTGTCTTGGAAATAGAAGATCATTCCCTACGATCTTGCCCGTATTTTTCTGGAAAATGTTAAAATCTATTATTCTGACGCACTTATGTGGTTTCGCCCTCACTTATGGCTTCTAGACTTTGCTCATGCCTGGTATCAGTTGAATAAAAAGCGTTTCCAAGAAGCTCTTCGACTTCTTCAAAGAGAATTATCCAGACGTTTCGCTAGGCTATAGCAAAGAGCTGGTCAGGCGAGACAGGAAAGGTCCTTTTTCTGTGAGATAAAATCCCCAGAGGCTAATAAAAGATGAAAAAACCGCTATTAATTGACTCTGGCGAGGCCGGCACGCCAATTCTTAAATATTCCGATCCATCTTCTTCGCTTCGAATAAATGAGGTTTGATCTTGGTAAATATAGTCCTCCCTAATCATTTGGATTTATGTTTTATTAATATATTATTGAATTTTATGGAGAGCGCCTTAGAATAACTTCTATGCTTGACACCGCAATATGGTTCACTTAATATTTTTCAAGATAGTTATGCACAATGATGTGCTAATTTGACGGAGTCGTCGTGAAGATGGCTCTTTTTTTGTTGAAGAGGGAGATGGTTGTATGGAAGAAGACGTAAGACCAGAAGTTCAGGTGATGGAGAGGTATGGATATGAGCGAAGTTATCTTATATCCATTCTTCACGAGGTGCAGAAAGAATATCAATACTTACCAGAGCAAGCGTTACGTAACGTTGCTGCGGGGATGGGCATCTCTCTGGTGGATATTTATGGTGTGGCTACTTTTTTCAAAGCATTTTCTCTCAAACCCAAGGGCAAACATTCCATCGTGCTCTGTATGGGCACGGCTTGTCATGTGCGTAACTCCCGAGGGCTGTTGGAAGAAGCCCGCCGTTTCCTGGGTATCGAGCCTGGGGATACCACTGATGATCTGCTTTTCTCGTTGGATACGGTGAATTGCTTAGGAGCCTGTGCCTTGGGGCCCATAGCGGTAATTGATGGTGAATATCACGGTCAGATGACACCGGCGAAGATGGAAAGACTGCTGAAGAAGCTGGCAAAAGAAGAGGGTGTGAGAAAATGAAAGGCTCATTAAGTAGCCCCAAAGATTTGAATGAATATAGAAAATCAATACAATCCACCAAAAAGAAGTTTGAAAAGGTTATATCGGTATGCGGAGGAACTGGGTGTCATGCGCAAAACTGCGTCCAGGTTCGCGAAGAGATAAGCCGCGAGTTAGATGAGAGATTGCTTTCGGATAAGGTGATGGTAAAATTCACGGGATGCCATGGTTTTTGCGAGATGGGTCCATTGGTGGTAATTCATCCTGCGGGCATCCTATATGTGAAGGTCAGCCCAAGTGACGCTCAGAGGATTATCGAATCAAGTGTGGTTGGCGATTCGGTAATTGACGAACTTCTTTATAAAGATGTTGCAACCGGAAAAAATTTTGAAAAAGAGCAAGATGTCCCCTTTTATTCAAAACAGAAACGCCTGCTTTTGGCCATGAATGGCATGATTGATCCTCAGAATATAGAGGATTACATAGCCCAAGAGGGTTATTCTGCGCTGGTGAAGGCGCTATTCGAAATGTCCCCGGAGGAGATTATTAAAGAAGTTGAGATCGCGGGCCTGCGTGGCCGTGGAGGAGCCGGATTTCCCACGGCAAACAAATGGAAAGCCTGCCGGAGAGCGAGGGCGCGAGACAATATTAAATATATCCTGTGCAACGCGGACGAAGGAGATCCTGGGGCCTATATGGATAGGTCCCTGCTTGAAGGCAACCCTCATGCGGTTATCGAGGGGATGATTATTGGTGCTTATGCTATTGGGGCTACTGAGGGTTTTGTTTATGTGCGTCACGAGTATCCTCTCGCGGTAGAGAATTTATTGAAAGCCCTCGAACAAGCGCGTCAATTGGGCCTGCTCGGAGATAACATTTTAGGCTCCGGTTTCAGCTTCGATATCAAGGTGAGCGTGGGAGGGGGCGCCTTTGTCTGCGGAGAATCCACTGCTTTGATGGCCTCCATCGAGGGGCGCATCGGTGAGCCGCGGGTCAAGCACATCCACACCGCGGAAAAAGGTCTTTACAATCGGCCCACCAACCTAAATAACGTCGAAACCTGGGCCAATGTCCCTATCATCATCAGGGAGGGCGCTGAGGCTTATGCGCGCATCGGGACGGAGAAGAGCCGTGGCACCAAGATATTCTCTCTGGTGGGCAAGGTAAGGAACACAGGTTTGGTGGAAGTGCCTATGGGTATCACCTTGCGAGAGATAATCTTCGATATAGGTGGAGGCATGGCAAATGGAAAGGCTTTCAAAGCTGTTCAAACGGGAGGACCTTCAGGAGGATGCATACCTGAGAGCATGTTGGACACCCCAGTGGATTTCGAACGCCTCACTGAGGTGGGATCCATGATGGGTTCAGGAGGAATGATCGTCATGGATGAATCCACCTGTATGGTGGATATCGCCCGCTATTTTGTGGATTTCCTCTGCGAGGAATCCTGCGGGAAATGCGTGCCTTGTCGTGAGGGCCTGAAGCAGATGCGTTTCATCCTTGACGATATCGTTTCCGGGAGAGCAACCGGCAAGCAACTGGAGCTGCTTAAAGAACTGGCAGAGGTGGTTAGGGATACTTCTTTGTGCGGGTTAGGCCAGACCGCGCCCAATCCCGTTCTCTCCACCATTAAATACTTCGAGGATGAGTACCATGAACATATCGAGGAGAAGCGATGTCGTGCGGGAGTGTGTCGGGATCTAATCGAATACCAGATAGATGCGGATAAGTGCACAGGCTGTCTTCGCTGCAAAGCGCAGTGTCCAGTAGGCGCGGTATTGGGAGAAAAGGAGAAACCGCATCATATAGACTTGTCAAAGTGCGAAAAGTGTGGCATCTGCTATGAAGTATGCGAGTTTGGCGCGGTCCTAAGGAAGTGATAGACATGGTTAACCTGATAATCGACGGACAGCACGTACAGGCGGAAGAGGGATGGACGATTTTAGAAACCGCGCGTTATTACGGTATTGACACCATCCCGACCTTATGTTACCGGGAGGGGTTGACTACCGATAGTTCCTGCCGACTTTGCGTGGTAGAGATAATATCGCGAGGCCGCTCCCGTCTTTCAGCTTCCTGCTCTTACCCGGTGCAGGAGGGTATCGAGGTGCGAACCAATTCCCGCAGGGTAAGGCAGGCGAGAAAGATAATAATTGAACTTCTATTGGCTTCCTGCCCCAACTCCAAGACCTTGCAGTGCCTCGCTTCCCAGTACGGGATAAAAGAACTGCGTTTCAAGGTTGAAGACCGAGGCTGTATCCTATGCGGCCTATGCGTACGCATGTGCAAGGAACAGATGCAGGCGGGTGCCATAGGTTTTTTCAACCGAGGAGTCGATCGAAGGGTGGCTATGCCCTTTCACGTTCGCTCGGATGTCTGCAGGGAATGCGGGGCTTGCCTATATATATGTCCTGTCTGTGAGCTGCAATGTCGCGGCCCAAGAGAGCCAGGCGACCTTTGTAACGGATGTTTTGAGGCGATAAGAATAGATCCCTTTCCCTCTAGGGATTGAAGAGAAGGAGGAATGTTGACCATGACCATGACCAAGTACAACCGTTCGGCGGCGACCCTCTCTAAAAACCGTACCCCTGATTCCGTCAGCCCTTTTAGCGGGATGTGCGTCACCTGCGTTGAAGGATGCGTAGGCATGTGCGAGGTGGGCAAATCCGCTTACCGAGGACCCGAGGTGATCTACCCGCAGCCGTTTGGAATCATGACCGCTGCCTCTGAGAAGGATTACCCCATTGACTTCTCCCATTTTAGCATCATGGGAAGCGCGGTGGGCGCCTATGGGGTTCCCGCGGACAGCGAGCACGCGGTCTTCACAGCGGTGGACCTAGAGACCACCATCGGTGATAAACACCCTATCAAATTGAAATTGCCCATCGTCATCCCTGGCTTGGGCTCCACCGACGTGGCGAAGCGTAACTGGGATGGCTTGGCGGTGGGAGCGGCTATATCGGGCGTGCTCCTCACCATTGGGGAGAATGTGTGTGGCATGGATGACGAAGCGATTGTGGAAAACGGACGCGTGGTGAAGTCACCGGATATGGAGTACAGAATCAAGACCTATCGCGAATGGCAATTGGATGGCTACGGTGATATCGTGGTGCAATTCAATGTGGAGGACACCAACCTAGGGGTTCCCGAGTACGTGCTCACCAGGCTGGGAGTGGAGACGGTGGAGCTGAAGTGGGGTCAGGGAGCGAAAGATATCGGTGGTGAGGTTAAGTTGAAGTCCATCGAAAAGGCCCGTTCTATGAAGAAGAAAGGATATATCGTCCTGCCCGATCCAGATGATCCCGAAACCGAAGAGATATTCCGCGTCGGAGGCGTGAAGGAATTCGAAAGACATTCCCGGATCGGCATGGTTACCGAGGAAGGTTTCGCGGAGAGCGTGAAGAACCTGAGGGAAATGGGCGCCAAGCGCGTTTTTCTGAAGACCGGCGCCTATCGCCCGGTGGACCTTGCCCGCGCGGTCAAGTACGCTTCAGACAATCGCATCGACATGCTCACCGTGGATGGTGCGGGCGGGGGCACGGGGATGAGCCCATGGCGAATGATGAACGAGTGGGGAATACCCACCGTGGAGTTATGTTCGTTGACGTATCAATATGTGGATTACTTGGCTAAGCAAGGACGTTACGTTCCCAGTGTCGTCTTCGCGGGGGGGTTCACGATGGAAGATCAGATGTTTAAGGGTTTTGCCCTGGGCGCTCCCTATGTCAAGGCTATCGGCATGGCGCGCTCCTCTCTCTGCGCCGCCATGGTGGGCAAGACCATCGGAAATCTGATTGAGAAAGACGACCTGCCTGTTTATATCGAACGTTACGGAAACACCGCCGAGGAGATATTCTACGCTGGCGTGCACTTACGCGATGCCTATGGTAAGGACTTTGAGAGATTACATCCCGGAGCCATCGGCGTTTACACTTACTACCAGCGCCTCGCTCATGGGTTGCGCCAGCTCATGTGCGGAGCGCGCAAATTCGCCCTTTCTTATATCACCAGGGACGATATCGCCGCCCTGACCAGGGAAGCGGCGTCAGTATCCGGTATCCCCTATGTCACCGAGCTGGATAAGGAGGCGGCCTGGGAGATTCTTAAGGGCTGAAAGCCGAACTTTTCATAAAAGAGCAGGGACGAGCTTTGGCTCGTCCCTCTATTCATCTTTGGGGAGTAACCTTGGGGATTCCCGGAATAGGAATATTTATATAATGTAATAATTATTGGGTTGAAATGGATTGGGAAGTGGGGGATGTGCATAAGATTAAGGAAAAGATAGGGAATTCGACTCCGAAAAAGGGGTTAGCGGAAACCGAGAAAGCAAGCATTCTTTTCCGGGAAAATACCTATACGCTCACCAATTGAATAAAAAGGGAAGGGAATTTCATCCCCCTCCCTTTAATAACCACGCGATTTCGTCTATTGCATGATCGCGGTGAGCGGGATGTAGGCGAGCGGGGTATATGAGTGATAGGTGGATCCGTAACGGTGCCAAATCCTGGTCAACACGGGATTCCCCAGCACGTCCTGCCATATCTGGTAGATATCGTTGAGGCTTGAGTATCTGCCCCAGCTCCACTCCTCCCTCATGCCGCTCACCGAAATATAAGCGGTGCTGGGATCGATAGCCGCGCCATTGGTGTCTATGGTGAAGATAATGTCCGCTTTGGTCCCCACAACGCTGGGATAACGATTCACCGTTCTCCAAAGGTAAGAGCTGTTGCTGCAGTCTTTGCCGTAGAGAATATAGGAGCGTCCCCCGCTATATAGAACGATCTGTAGCGGGATGTAATTCTGATAGTAGTTGGTGGGGGATATATAGTTGTTGTGGTAGATTCCCTCGTGGGACTTGTTGGTCCTGCAGTACTTCCATAGGGTGGTGTTGGTCTGCTGGTAGATGGGATAATCGTTGGACATCCACTCTATGGTTATGAAGAGATGAATGTAGTTGGCGCCACTCCAGTTGTCGCTGTAAAGTCCGGGATGTCGGTTATCTATGAGCACGCTCTCCCAGTCAACGTCCGCCGAGGGCTCCACTCGGGTAAAGGTATACTTGTAATCTCCCCAAACCACCTCGGGTTTCTTGGGAGTGGACACAGCGGTGGTGGTTCCAGGTTGGGGCGCCTCGCCCTGCTGGCTCTGGGATGCCCAAGTAAGCCCCAACAAAGCGCCGATCATGGAAATGGAGAGGAGAACGACGATTACCGGCCTTTTCATATCATACTCCCCCTTACCTTTATAACTTGAAAAATTATCATACCATCAATTTTGTATATCGTCAATTATCTCGGATATCTTGACAGTCTTTAAAGCGTTATACAAGGTGAAAAAAGAGAACATAGTATATATTTCGATGAATGTTTATAGAATGTAAAAGTGGAAACGGATTGACATCTGGGAAAGTCAATGGCTCGACTGGCTACCGCTTGGTGAATGAAAACCCGCTTATTTGAGCATAATAATCGCTTGGGGTGGATCGATCCGCCGGCATTTCGTGGTC
>JACVIX010000004.1 GCA_015711725.1 Candidatus Geothermincola primus
AGCAAGGGGTGGACCCCGGATTTCTCGCTGCCTTTGGTGGAGGAGCGGTGGGAATCGCCGTCTATCAGGCTGCCAGCTATATGAAGAGGAGTGGCTGCACTACCCATCATCTGGACAAGGTCTCGGCACTCTGCCGTAATAATGCCGCGCTCAATCCCTGGTCCCATCTCAAGCAACCCGGGCTAACCCCGGAGGATGTGGCCAAGACGGTGCTGATGCAGTACCCCATCCGTTTCGGACACGTCTGCCCAGCCACCGATGGGGCGTGCGCCATGCTACTCACCACTGGCGAGAAAGCCAAAAAACTGGTGGAGAAGCCGGCATACATCCTCTCGGTTGCTTCTTGCTCCGACGAGGCGGCGCTCATGGGAATAGCAGGATCAGGAACCACCAATATGGACCCCTGCGCTCAGGAGAGCTGCAAACTGGCTGCGAAGTGGGCCTACGAGCTGGCTGGAATCAAAGACCCCCGGCGGGAGATAGACGTGGCTGAGCCATATGCCCCCTTCGCCCACCAGATGCTCATGTTCTATGAACGCCTGCTTCTATGTGATGAAGGAGAAGCTCCCGCCATCCTGGATTCCGGTTCCATGAATTTGGATGGCGAGTTGCCGGTGTGCCCTTCTGGTGGGGTCATCTCCACCAACGCAATCGGCGCCTCCGCCCTGGAAAGAATAACCGAAGTCGCCCTGCAGATCATGGGCAAAGCTGGTGATCGCCAGGTGAAGAAAGAGGTCCATAAAGGAGTGGCCCACGGCTGGGGAGGCGCGGTAAACCTCAATGTGGTGGCTGTCCTTTCCGATACCCCGAGGAGGTCATAGTATGGAGTACAAGAAAGAAACCAGGTCTGTCGAGGGCGGGTGGCCCATGGAGCATTGGCAGTGGAAACAGGAGAGCATCGCGCTTATCGCCAAAACCCGCGAGGCTTTTAAAGACCATAAACTGCTGGGTTTGAAATGTCCCGGATGCGGGCTAGTATATTTCCCGCCCAAACCTTACTGCAAGTGCCTCTCCTATCCAGATGAATGGGTGGAGGTAAAGGACACCGGCACCATTACCACTTACACCTTTACCGGCGCTTGGGCTTATGAGGGCATCAAGGAAGAGGAGGGCCCTGCTGGAGAGCCTCTGATTATCTGCGGCGTGAACTTCGATGGCTCGGACACCCTCACCGTTTGCACTCTCGGAGACGCCCAGCCGGAAGAGGTATTCGTGGGAATGCGGGTTAAGTTGAAGTGGCCCGAGAAGATAGAGGGGCGTTTGGATGATATCGCCCACGTGGTGCCCCTGAAAGAATAAGTTACATAATGTAAATAATTATACATTTCCCTCCCGTGACTGGGAAGGAATGGCTTTTAAATCATTCTGGGCCGGCTCTTGAGAGCTGGCTCAGCTATTTTTATCCCGGCGACTCTATACGTCTTTGTCATCTCAACATGGGACTGTCACTGGACTATCATGTGAAGTGGGGATGTTTCCCAATCGGTGGCTTGAAATGATTCCCTGAGGCGACGGGAGGGACATGTTAGAAATTAAAGAAGAGCTTCAGGGGTTGATGGGATTTAACTTAATAACCATGGCGGATGTGTCGCCCTATGTTGCAAAAGCTCCCGCCTGTCACCGGGCTGAAGATTTTTCCTCTTGCGAGATCCATCATCGCCGCTATTTTATAACCGGGAGAAATCGCGAAAAAAGGCGGGGTGACTACCCAAGAAGAGGAAACGCCTCCTACCAGAGAGCCTATTTATTATTTATACGGAACGCCTTTCGAAGGACGGCGTCCTTTCTAAAGGCGAAGGAATAGGAGTTTATGCCATACATAACGGGGAGTTCACCGCTTCGTTCTGGAGGGGGAAGGAGGCCAACCTGGGCGCGCTTTGCGCTATAATTCCACGACTTGGAATCCGGCGCCATGATGACCTGTTGATGTGGGATCGCTTACCTTGCTTTCTTTTGGCGGTGGTGTGTGTCTCGGAGCTGGGCATAAAAGGGCTACTGTTAACCCCGGAAATATGACCCCGCGTACGCCTGATGGCGCTTCTATGCGGCGCGGAGCTGGATCCGGGAAAAGCGACGTGGCGCTGGATATGCCGTCCATACTTTTGCTGATATGCATGTTTCCACACGTCCATCAGGAGCAGTTTCCAAGTAAAGCAGCGGTGTGGATAAGGTTACCTGACTAGATCACTCGCTTGAATTGCTGGCGAGCGGGATGCCGGGGTTGAAATGCGTCCTATGCATGTCTGCCTGCCCGAAGGCGCAGCCTCCATTCCGTGCCAGGGAGAAAGCGAACGAGGGATGATGTGGCGCAGAATCTAAAAAATACCTTCGGGAGGTGCTTTTCTGTTTATAAGGCGTATCACTAAACAAAGGGAAGGATAGAGAGACGCCGAATTGGCTTGAATGAACTCGGAGAAGGATTGATCTAGCGTGAAATCGCGTTTCATTTAGTTTCATTTATATATTTATGATTATAAGCTTGATGGAGCCCTCTTGCCCGGCCTCTTCACTTATCCACCTTTCATAACCATAAACCACGTTGATAGAGTTTGCTCTGGGCTTTCCCTTCCGGTTTAAATCCTCGGAATTGGCCAGATTTCCCAAAAATTGTTATTGGAGAATAGATTGGGGAATAGGTAAAAAAAATCTCAAACCATCTACCCGAGACGATTTTGAGACAAGAAAATCCCGTTTTTTTCCGCATCTATCTGTTTTGGGTCGCATAGGGATTAAAGTACAGCGAATGATTGTTTTTCATCCGCCATACGGGAAGGTTTTCCATGCGGTTCCGCTTCATGTGCGCTATGTTGCTTATACTCGGCAACATGGGTATGATGAAATTGTGAGGTTTCAGCCCGGGTCTGTGGTTGAAAGTCGATGCCAGTCGCAGGCGAAACGACCCACGTAAGTCAACAATTGGTTGGTGAGCATGGTGCGGCTTAGGGGTAAGACCTGCCCGGCTTTGATGCTGGAGAAGCGTATTAGTGATGGGTCCAATTTCGATTTGTCCCAGGGCTCATTGCGAACCGCTCAGCAGGCGAGTGTGGGGGCAAAGACCAGGTCAGCCGGGCTGGAACCTCTATTTTTCCACCCGTTGAGGGAGATATGACGAGAGATGATCGCAACGTACGTGGAGGCGAGATAGAGAAATCCACCTTGATTGATATTGCGGTGGAAAAGGTTAGCGCGCCACTTCAGAAGGAGGAAATGGTTATAGCTCCTCCACTTGGAACTGGTAGAAGATTGTGGTAGTCTAAACTAAATCTTGTGTATTGGTGAGAAAAGAATTTTTCCCTTGGGTATATATTTTGAACGAGGAAACGCTAGCCCGGGTTGTCCATAGAAGGACCATGTGGGCTTTTTCCATTATCTAGCGAAGGAGCGTGGAAGATGCAGACTATTATCAAAGGCAAGAATCTGGAGATTACCGAAGCCCTGCGCAGGTATGCGGAAGAGAAAATCCACAAGCTGGAGAAGTACCTCGACCGTATGCATAAAGCGGAAGTGGAGATGAGCGTGGAGCGAAACCCCAAGATCTCCAACAATCATTGCGTGGAGGTAACTATCTTCTCCAATGGCCCGATTATCAGGGCGAAAGAGTCCGCCACCGACATGTATCAGGCTATAGATTTGGTCAACGATAAATTGGAGAGGCAAGTGAAACGCCTCAAGCGCAAAAGGATAAATCGCAGCCATCAGGGAAGTAACCAGAAAGGTAAGAATTTTATCTCCCTAGAGGGTAAGGAAAAGGAAGAGATTGAAGAGCCCAGGATCGTCAAGACCAAGTCTTTCCTCTTGAAACCCATGACCCCGGAGGAAGCCACCCTTCAGATGGAGCTTTTAGGTCATGATTTCTTCGTTTTCATAAACGCCGAGACTGAGCAAACTAACGTGGTATATCGGCGCAAAGATGGGAATTACGGTCTGATCGAACCGGGTGTTTAGGGGGTGGATGGATGCGCAAGACCATGAGTTGGTTAAGGGTCCTCCTGGATTACCTGATCAGAAGGGGAGCGACTATGCGTTTTTAGAACGCTCGCCGAGTTTTGGGGAAAGGACGGGACATGGACAACCGCAATAAGCTGCTCACGGGCATATGCTGGCTGGCGGTGGCGGGAATCATTTTGTATCAAACCCTCTCCGCGCACCAGAAGATATACTGGCTATCCGTGGTGTTTTTGGGAATCCTGATGATGATAGGGGAATCCCTAGGGGAGAACCTCCATACTCGAGGGTCTTCCACCTATGGAATTATAATTCTTTTCGCTGCGTTGCTCTCTCTTAACACGGCCTCCGCTGTTTTGGTGGCTCTCTTTGGGGCTTTCTCCTATCAAGATATCAGGATGAGAAAATCTCTCCTTGTTTTGGCCTTTAATGGAGCCCAATACGCTTTGGCTATAACCGCCTCGGCCTTTTTCTATCACCTCACCGGAGGGGCAGCCCGCTCTTTCACGGTTGAAAGCGCCCTGAAATCCATTCTTCCCCTCCTGTTAGCTTCCATAATCTTCTGGGCGATTAATTCGCTGATTATGACTTTGGCAACCTCCTGGGAATATTCCCTCGGTTTCGTGGAATTCTTGCGCAAAGACGCCTTGAAGCTCCTGCCCAATCAGCTCATTTACTCTATTGTGGGGCTTGCTCTAGGCATCATCTACGCGCAGAACGCCTTTCACCTCCTAGATGGAGAGGTGGTGGGCTCTACCGCCGAGGCATTCCGGGGTCTTTCGGCGGCACTGCTACTGCTCCTGCTTCTGGGTGTGGCTTGGTATTTCAGTGGAAAGAATATCGAGATTCTCTCCGCCTATGATCATACCGTAAATAGGTTGATGAAGTATCTCGAGTTAAGGGAACCATACCTGAACGGTCATGGCGAGAGGGTGGCTCGATATGCCCAGTTGATCGCGTCGGGAGTGAAAATGTCCCATTATGATCAGGAGAAACTGCGTTATGCGGCTCTACTACATGATCTAGGCAAGATGGCGATTCCCAGGGAAATTCTGCTCCGCAAGGGTCCACTGTACGAAGAGGAGTTCGAGAAGGTTAAACAGCATCCCTTGGTCGCTGGCTCTTGGTTGGAGGAGATACCTTACCTGGCTGAGACGGCCAACGCCGTCTATCACCACCATGAGTATTATGACGGCGGCGGCTACGTGGATATGATCTCGGGGGACACCATCCCGCTGAATGCTCGCATCTTGGCCATCGCCGATGCTTATGACGCCATGACCATGCCTAGGCCGTGGAGAGATGCGAAGAGTCGGGAGGACGCCATCGCGGAGTTGCTGGAAAACTCAGACGTTCAGTTTGATGGAGAGCTGGTTAAAGTCTTTATTGAGGCTTTGGAGAGTCTTCAGGAAAAGGAAGTTTCTCCGGAGACGGAACCGATAGAGGAACGGGAGGAGAAAAAGGACGCTATTGCTGAGTTACTGGAAAAAGAGAAAGAAGCACAGGTCAGAAAGCCTAGGAGAATGGGTAGCCGTAGACAGAGGTTGTTGGAAGAGAGGAGAAGAAAGCGGGAAGAGCTGGAGAAAAAGGAATCTGGAGAATTCTGGATAGACGAAGAGGATGCCCGTAAAGCGGGGAAAACCGAGATAGAACAAGCCCGGGAAGAGACCCTCCGTGGCGGGGAAACCGAAAGGGAAAGCTCCCTGGAGAAGGGAGGGGAAGAGTAGATGGAGGAGAGAAAGCTCAAGCTGGCAAGGGTCTTCACCACGGCGATATGTTTTGGGATACTAATTTTCTGCGTTACCCGCATTACCTGGGTTAAGCTGGATTTCGTGCGAACGGCGGCGCTCATCTTAATACTAGCTTTCTTCGAGATGTGGCAGATTCGCTATCCGTGGGGAAGGCCACTTAGGCTGGGATTGCCCATTGCTCTCTGCGTTGTAGCCATACGCCCCATTCCCGAGGCGCTGATCATTTACTTCATCGGAAGCGTGTTAGGGAGGCTGGTGGGAAAATTCGACCGTATCAGTGCGGGGGACTTCTACCACGTCTTCGAACGGGTCTATATACTGGCGCTGGCGGGGTTGTTCTATATGTGGATTTCTGAATTTAAGGTACCTTGGGACAAACCTTGGGTGCATTATCCCGGGCCCGCCAATTACGGGGTGATACCCAATACCTATTGTAATCCGGTGGTGATAAATCGCGCCTTCATCTTTCCCCTAGCCTTTTTGGTTATGGTGGTTATCTTCTACTTGGGAGAGACCATTACCTCCTCTATAGAGACGGGGTTGGTGAAGTCAGGGAGCTGGAGAGTGATACTTCCTCATCATATCCGCCAGACCATTCTCATCTACATCTCCCTCGCAAGCTGCGCTGGTTTAATGGCCCTCTATTTTCCCCGTATCCCCTGGATAAACTTCCTTATCTTCGCGTTGCCCCTTTTCATTGTGAGGGCGGAGTCTAACCGGGACAAGGAGCTGGACAACCGTTTTATACAAACTATGCGCATAATTGGGGACGCGGTGGACCTCTCCAGAGAAACACCAGGCCATTCCAGCCGGGTGAGCAATCTTTCCGTGGAGGTGGCTCGCGCCATGGGGCTCCCGGAAAACGAGGTGAGAGACCTACGTTATGCGGGGGCTTTGCACGACATCGGGCATATCAGCGATATTTCCGAGGGTTCGGCGAGGCATCCCCAGGCCGGAGCGGATATTCTCTTCGAGATTCCCCGGTTACGCAGGGTTTCTGAGATAGTGAGATACCATCATCATCAGCCCCTGATGGATGAAGGGACGGGAGCCGGTAGAGTTCCCGTGGCTTCTAAGATATTGAACGTGGTGAGCGAGTATGATCACCTTACCAATGAGCCCGACAAGAAAATGTCCATAGAAGAGGCGCTGCAAGAGCTCTCCCTGGAAAGGGGGAAGAAATATGATTCTGTGGTGCTGCGTTACCTCGCCCAAGTATTGGAAAAGAGGAAGAGAGTGGTGGAGGAGAGGCCCGCTAGGGAGAGGAGGCAGCGAGCCAAAGTCTTGGAAGAGATGGAGATAGAGGCGAGTTTCGAGGAGATCTTCCGCGAGGAGGAAGAAGAATAGATGTTCAAGATTCTTTCTAAGGCCCTGCGAGCAGGCGAGAAGAAAACGCTCCTCAGGTTGGAAGAGATGGTGGTTCGCATCAATGCGCTGGAGCCAGAGGTCCAAAAGTTGAGCGACGAAGAATTACGGGCGAAGACAGCTGAGTTCAAAGGCAGGCTCCAGAGGGGGGAGAGCCTGGATGAGCTGCTCTACGAGGCCTTTGCCGTGGTCAGGGAAACCGCAGTTAGGACCCTGGGACAACGCCATTTTGATGTTCAGTTGATGGGTGGGATAGTGCTACACCAGGGAAAAATAGCGGAGATGAAGACAGGAGAGGGAAAAACCTTAGTGGCAACGCTTCCCGTTTATCTGAACTCCCTGACCGGAAAGGGCGTGCATGTGGTTACCGTCAACGATTACCTGGCGAAAAGGGACAGCGAATGGATGGGGGTTATCTATAAGTTCTTGGGAATGGAAGTGGGACTAATCCAAGCTCAGATGCCTAAAGATCAGCGTTATCGTGCCTATCGAGCGGACGTGACATACGGAACTAATAACGAGTTCGGTTTCGACTATCTCCGGGACAATTTGGAGATATCAAAAGATAACTTGGTGCAGAGGGGTCACCACTACGCCATAGTGGACGAGGTGGATTCCATCCTTATAGACGAGGCGCGAACCCCCCTGATAATCTCGGGAGCGGCGGAGGAATCGGCCAAACTGTACAGGACTTTCGCCCAGATCGCCCCTCGCCTAAAAAGGGATGAGGACTATGAGGTGGAAGAAAAGTCCCATAGCGTTCTCGTCAATGAGGATGGCATTCACAAGGTAGAGCGCATCCTGGGGTTGGATAACCTCTATGATAATATAAACGCCTCCCTGGTGCATCATCTCACCAACGCGCTTAAAGCCAAAGAGCTCTATAAGCGGGATGTGGATTACGTGGTAAAGGACGGCGAGGTCATAATCGTGGATGAGTTCACCGGTCGCCTGATGCCGGGAAGGCGGTGGAGCGATGGCTTGCACCAAGCGGTGGAGGCCAAAGAAAATCTGCGGGTGCGCCAGGAAAACCAGACCCTCGCCACCATCACCCTACAGAATTACTTTCGCATGTATGAGAAGCTGGCGGGAATGACCGGCACAGCGGCGACGGAAGCAGATGAGTTCTACGAAATATATGGGCTGGAGGTGGTGGAGATACCCACTCATAAACCCATGATCCGCGTGGATCATGACGATGTCATCTACAAGACGGAAAAGGCTAAATTCGACGCGGTGGTCGCAGATATCGAGGAGTGTTACAGCAGGGGCCAACCGGTGCTGGTGGGCACCATCTCCATAGAGAAGTCGGAGAGGCTTTCCAGCTTGTTGAGGAAAAGAGGGATTCCTCACCAGGTGCTCAACGCTAAACACCATGAGAAAGAGGCAGAGATAGTGGCCCAGGCGGGCAGGTTCAAGACTGTAACCATTGCCACCAACATGGCTGGTAGAGGAACGGATATCATGCTGGGAGGCAATCCCGCTAAGCTGGCGGAACGGGTGCTCCAGGAGAAGGGAGAGGTCTCCGAGGAAGAAAAGAGAAAGATCCTGGAAGAGATCACCAAAGAATGCGAGGAGGAGAAGAAGAAAGTTATCGAGCTGGGTGGCCTATACGTGTTGGGAACCGAGAGGCACGAGGCCAGGCGCATAGATAATCAATTGAGGGGCCGCTCAGGGCGCCAGGGTGACCCCGGTCTATCTCGTTTCTATCTCTCCTTAGAAGATGATCTAATGAGGATATTCGCTTCCCGGGCTATCTCCTCGATCATGGAACGCTTTCGCCTTCCCGATGACTTACCCATTGAGCACCGCATGGTCACCCGCGCTATTGAAAATGCACAGAAAAACGTGGAGGCCAATAACTTCGAGATCAGGAAAAACTTGCTTAAATACGATGATGTGATGAACCTACAACGAGAGATAATTTATCGGGAGAGAAATAAGATTCTACAAGGGCAAGACATCGGTGAGCAGGTTTTTGAGATGATCCCGGAGGTTGTGGACAACGTTATGGAGAGGTTCGCCACCCCCGGCGAAGATATTGAGGAATGGGATTTAAAAGGGCTGTTCAATTACTTGAATAACATATTCCCCCTAAGCTTTAGCCTGGATGACTTGGAACTGGACCATCTGGACATAAACGATTTAAAGGACGCTTTTATCGAAGAGGCAATGGAAGCCTATCGCAGGAGAGAGGCGGAATTTGTCCAACAAGGAAGAAACCCCCGGGAGATAGAGAGATTGGTTATGCTCCGGGTAATCGATAACCACTGGCGGGAGCACCTCTATGAGATGGACCATCTGCGAGATAGCGTGGGGCTGCGCACCATGGCCGGCAGGGACCCGCTCGTCGAGTATCAGAACGAGGCATACGACATGTTTCAGCGACTCCTCTACAATTTAAAGGAGGAATTCCTCCGCTATATGTATCATATCCAGGTGGTAAAAGAGGAGGAGAAGCCGGCCTTGCGGGTGTTAGAAGGCGGCGGGGAAGGGAAAGTCAAGAGGCAAGGAGTGAGGAAGGAAAAGGTGGGGAGAAACGCCCCATGCCCTTGCGGAAGCGGTAAAAAGTACAAATTCTGCTGTGGAAAGAACTTGTGACCCACTTCTTTGGGGTCGAAGTCCACAAAGTTCGAAATCTAATCCCCTTTTCGATGTTTCTTATACGTTCAATGCAATAAGGAGAACCTCATTTGGCGCATATGATTATATGGTTATTCCATGGATTCGCTCCGTATAAGTTGAGTGCTCGCGACAGGGATTTTATGCCCATGGTCTTGCGAGTAGACACAAAGGCTATTCAATCCGCGAAATAGATTAAATAAACTTTTAAGCCTTGGTTTTGGCCATTGAAAGACAGGAGGAGAGCGAGAGAATGATGGAGGACTGGAAAACCGAACTAGAAGAGTTGGATAAAGATCTGGGAAAGATAAAGGAGTATCTTTGACGTAGAGACAAAGGAGACGCGGATCAGTGAGTTGGATAAGGAGCTATCCAAGCCGGATTTATGGGAGAACCAAGAGAGGGCTAAAAAACTCCTGGCGGAGCGCTCCGAGCTGCAGGGCGCGGTGAATCTCTACCGTGATATGGAAGAGAAACTCTCGGATCTTAGGGAATTATACGAGCTATCCTTGGAAGAAGAGGACTTCTCGGTGGAGGAGGAGATCGCCCAAGAGGTAAAGGAATTACGCCGTTTGATATCCCGGCTGGAGGAAGAGAGCCTGCTCTCCGGGGAATTCGATACATATGACGCGGTGGTGAGCATTCATCCCGGCGCGGGTGGCCTGGAATCTCAGGATTGGGCGGAAATGCTTCTGCGCATGTACCTGCGCTGGTCAGAGAAGAGAGGGTTTAAGGTGGACCTCAACGATGTGCAGGCAGGAGACGGCGGAGGCATCAAGAGCGCAACCTTTACCGTCCACGGGAAGTACGCTTACGGTCTCTTCAGTTCCGAAAAGGGAGTTCACCGCTTAGTGAGGATATCTCCCTATGACGCCTCCCGAAGGCGCCATACTTCCTTCGCCTCTCTGGATGTCATCCCCCTCATCGATACGGAGATAGAGGTGGAAATAGATCCCAAAGACCTGCGCATAGAGACCTTCAGGTCGAGCGGCGCTGGCGGGCAGCATGTGAACGTGACCGACTCGGCGGTGCGCATTACCCATCTGCCCACCGGGATTGTGGCAACCTGCCAGAACGAACGTTCCCAAATCTCCAATCGGGATACCGCCATGCGCATTTTACGCGCCAGGCTTTTCGAGCGGGCTCGCCAGGATAGAGCCAAGGAAATGGAGGAGCTGCGGGGGGCGAGAAAGGATATAGGATTTGGCAATCAGATCCGTTCCTATGTGCTCCATCCGTACCGCCTGGTGAAAGACCATCGCACCATGATGGAAGAGGGAAACGTGGACGCGGTGCTCGATGGAGACCTGGATGATTTCGTGGATAGTTATCTCCACTGGAAAGCAACGAATCAATGAATTGAAAAGGTGAGAGAATACGTAAAAATCACTTTCCGCGATGCCGGGAGCTCCAGCGAGGGAATATGGCGGGGTGGGTTTCCCTTATCCCCTTATAATATAAGCTGGCTTATAACTGGTTTAAAATATCGTAGAATATAGCGAATTCTATGATTTTTCTTTAATTTGGGGGTAAGATTTAAATTGGCCGTTTAAGACTTGAGCAATGGCCTTTCCATTTATTGCCCATCTGTTCCCTATAAATCCCTTTGGTAGCCCGTCGCTCTTGATTTCTTCTCCTTGGTGAGACATATATTTATCTCTGGATTCCCGTTGCCATCTCCTGGGATTTCCAAAATAAAGGTATAAAGATGCAAAATGTCCTCGAAAATGAGGCAGATCAGAGGGTCTTTATTCGCTGAGACTATACGATTAGGCTGGTTGGGGGCAAATCGGAAGTTTTAAAGTGGTTGTGATTTCTTTTCCCCATTTCGCGTCCGTATTTCATTCCCGTAACGCGGTTATTCCGAAGGAAATAAGTTTCTCCGCCCTTTTGGCATCAATTTTCAAGGGAATAACCTTCAAACAAAAGGTACATTACCACCTAGCTAGAATGATTTTATAAGATTGCTTTTATCTATCTGATACCTCGAATAAGAGCCACCTCTGTAGGGATGATGAAGGCAAATACCTTGGTAAAAAGCCTTCCGGTATTGTCACCTCCGCCATCCGGATGACCATTATCCGAACAAGACTTGTAATATTAACACGGCCGTCATAGATATTCGTAATATGTTTCCCAACCTAATTATCGCCCGGGTGTCGCCGATCTTTGCCAATGCTCGGGCGGCAGTCCTCCGCACATACGTATTCTCGCCATACCAAGGCTTCTATGAATGTCTTCGCAGCGCGAGGATGCGTCTCTTTTCCAAAGTTTCGGCGGCTTCTCTTGAGGATTTTTAAATCTTTACTTCCTAAGATCTTTCGATAACTTTGTGACGTTTTATGAATAAGAATTTATCACTGCTCCTCACCAGATATGGTTTTCGCGCTTTTTAAAGAAATTTGGGAATTCAAATACCGCGAACATTTTAATTCACATCCTTTTCCATAATCTCCACTGCCTCCTCTTTTAATGACTAGCTCGGGGTAAGCTTTTCAGCGGTCAGGATTCCCATCAATCGGTTGCTTTGCTTTAACCGACAAACGCTATAGTGTTCCATGGCGATAAGCACTTACAGACATTTATAAACGTTATAGATTTAAGGTTAGATGATTTGACTATCTTCATCACATGTAGCAAAATATCGCATATTACGGATATCAAATTAAGGCATAATAAGGAACTAGTGAGGATTGATTGGAAGATGAGTCCACACGATGGATTGGAAAAGTTCAGAATAACCGTTGACCTCCACGTTCACACCGTGGCTAGCGGTCACGCCTATTCCACCGTAGAGGAGATCGCCGCGCAAGCCTCAAAGAAAGGTTTGGAAGCGATAGCCATAACCGATCATGGACCGGCGCTTCCTGGAGCCGCCCATCTTTTTCACTTCTGGAACCTGCGCGTGATCCCGAGGAGGATAGCGGGGGTATTCATCCTGCGCTCCGCCGAGGCGAATATCGTGGATGAGGATGGAACGCTGGATCTAGATGACGAGCTATTGAGAAAGCTGGATGTGGTGCATGCGGGCCTTCATCCCCTCTGCGGTTATACAGGAGAGAACGTGGAGCAGAATACCCGAGCGCTTCTGGGAGCCATCAGACATCCTCTCACCGACATCATCGTTCACCCTGGAAATCCTTCCTACCCCATCGATGTGGAGGAGGTGGTTCGGGTGGCCAAAGAGTATGGGAAAGCGTTGGAGATCAATAACTCTTCCTTCGTCTATACCCGTATGGGGAGCCGAGAGAATTGCTTGGTTATCGCGCGCAAGGTAAAAGAGACAGATGGCCTGATCGCAGTAGGAAGCGACGCTCATTTTTCCTCTTTTGCAGGAGAATTTTCTCGGGCGGTCGAAATAATAGCCGAAGCTGGCATCGAAGAAGACAAGATCGTTAACCTTAATCTTGAACGTTTAAGAGAATTTCTTGCTGGGAGGGGTAAGACTCTCCAGCTTCAGGACGATGAGGTTTGAGGTTTTAAAGCCAGGAGAGAGGTTTTATTATGAAGACACGCGCACAAGATAAGGAAGGAGTCAGCTTGCCCGAAGTGGAGCGAGAATTAAAGTTAAGGAGTAGGCTGGAGGAGATCGCTAAAGGCATCCGGTGGGATGTGGTGAAGATGATCGGTCTGGCGGGAAGCGGCCATCCCGGGGGATCTCTCTCCTGCGTTGATCTGCTGGTCTGCCTCTACTTCTACAAAATGAGGCATAGACCCACTGAGCCGTTTTGGCCTGATAGGGATCGCTTCGTGCTCTCCAAAGGACACGCCGCCCCCGCCCTCTACGCGGTGTTGGCTAAAGCTGGTTATTTCCACCGAGAGGAGTTGTGGAAACTACGTAGGCTGGGAGCCATGCTCCAGGGTCATCCAGACAGTAAAGTGGTACCGGGGGTGGAGATCTCCACCGGCTCTCTGGGCCAGGGATTGGCTGCGGCGAACGGAATGGCGCTGGGGCTCCGGCTGGATGGAAGGGATTCCCGGGTATACTGCGTCATTGGCGATGGCGAAAGCCAAGAAGGGGAGATCTGGGAAGCGGCTATGCTGGCCTCCCATTATAAACTGGGAAACCTGACCGTGCTGCTGGATAACAATGGCCTCCAGATAGATGGGAGATGTAGCGAAGTGATGTGCCTGGGAGATATCGCCATGAAATGGAGATCCTTCGGCTGGGAGGTACAAGAGATAGATGGTCATGATGTGGTGGAGATATGTCAAGCTCTGGACCGCGCCGATGAGGCCAGCCGTCCCGGCATGATCATCGCCCATACGATTAAAGGAAAGGGCGTTTCTTTCATGGAGAACGCGGTGGATTTTCACGGCAAAGCGCCTACCAGAGAAGAGATGGAGCAAGCGCTCAGGGAGATAGAAGAGTCCTGATGGAAGAGAGTAAGAGAAGGCATACCAGGGAGGGGTTCGCCGACGCCCTCCTGGAGTTGGGGGAAAGGGACCCTCGGGTTGTGGTTCTCGATGCGGATTTGGCCAAGTCAACTCAGACCTACCGTTTCAAAGAGAGATTCCCTGAGAGATTTTTCGATTGCGGTGTGGCGGAGCAGAATATGATGGGCACCGCTGCGGGACTTGCCACCACCGGAAAGATAGTTTTCGTCTCCACCTTCGCTGTCTTCGCTTCCGGCAGAGCATTCGACCAGGTCAGGAACACTATCTGTTATTCCAACCTCAACGTGAAGATCTGTCCCAGCCATGGCGGAATAACCGTGGGCGAGGACGGATCTTCTCACCAGTCCATCGAGGATATCGCGTTGATGAGGGTATTGCCCAACATGAAGGTCATCGTACCCGCCGACTACTATGAGACCAGGGAGGCAACCAAAACGGCGGCCTACCTGGAAGGCCCCGTTTATATCCGCATGGGACGGGTTAAAGCACCCTCGATCTTCGATGAGGATTTCCGTTTCCAATTTGGCAAAGCGCGAGTCTTGCGTGAAGGCAAGGATATCTCCATTTTTTCCTGTGGACTTATGACCTGGGAAGCCCTACAGGCGGCGGAAATGCTTGAAAAAGTGGGAATTGAGGCGGAGGTGGTGCACCTCTCCACGGTGAAACCCCTGGATCGAGAGGGGATACTCCGCTCGGTGGCGAAGACGGACTTGGTGATCACCGCCGAGGAGCATTCCATAATAGGTGGCTTAGGAGGAGCGTTGGCGGAGCTGTTGGCGGAGGAGATGCCGGTCAGAATGCGCAGAATCGGCGTGAGGAACAAGTTCGGCACCTCGGGGTCTTCGGAGGAACTGCTGGAACATTTCAAGTTGACCAGCCATCATATCTCGAAAGCGGCTCAAGAACTGATTGGTCTTAAAGGAACCAGGTAATTTGACAAAAAATAAATAGAAAAAGGGAGTTGATTATCGTTGATTCGTTTGAGAAGGGTAACCAAGGTCTATAAGGGCAATATCTATGCCCTGGAGGATGTGACTTTGGATATCGAAAAGGGAGAGTTCGCCTTCCTGGTGGGTCCCTCGGGCTCGGGCAAATCCACCTTCGTCAAATTGCTTATCAAGGAGGAGGAGCCCACCAGCGGGCAGATCTACATCGCGGATACCAATATAAATGAGTTACGCAAGTGGAAGATACCTTACCTGCGCAGGAAGATAGGGACCGTTTTCCAGGACTACAAGCTCATACCTCACAAGACCGTTTTTCAGAATGTCGCCTTCGCCCTGGAGGTGACCGGGAAATCCCGGCATGTTATCGATCAGCAAGTTCCGGAGGTTTTAAAGCTGGTGGGTCTAGGTCATAAACTGGACGCTTTTCCCGATGAGCTCTCCGGGGGAGAGCAGCAGAGGGTGTCCATCGCCCGGGCTTTTATCAACCGACCCCCAATTCTTTTGGCGGATGAGCCCACCGGCAACGTGGACCCTTCCCTGGCGCTGGGAATAGTCAAGTTGCTGGAGAAGATAAATTCCGCGGGAACCACCGTGATCATGGCCACTCATGATAAGGAGATCGTGAACACTTTTCGCAAGCGGGTGATCGCCCTGGAAAACGGAAGGGTTATCCGGGATCAGGACAGGGGTGTGTACGGGTATGATTAACGTAAAGTATATCTTTCAGGAGACCTTTTCCTCCCTGCGCAAGAACGCGATCCTGGCGGTTGCGGCCATCGCCGTGGTGGCGGTATCCTTGGGCATCCTGGGGCTGGTGGTGCTGGGATGGGATGTCTTCAGCAATATGATAAAGAACACGGAGAGGAAGGTGGGAGAGATAGATGTATATCTCTACGATGTCACCTCCGAGCAGGAACGAGTGGCCATAGACGCCTTTATTCGGGGGATCCCGGAGGTGGACCCCACCCGGGTGGTTTATAAAAGCAAAAGCCAAGCGCTAGAGGAATTCAAGCAGCAGCACCCGGAGAACCCCGAATTATGGGAGTATATCGAGACCAATCCCCTACCTGCCTCCTTTGAGGTAATGACCAAAGATCCTAAAGATGTGGGCCTGGTCTCCTCCAAGATTAAAAATGAGGCACCCTACCGGGAGAGAATAGAGAGTGTGAAGACCGCCTCTCAAGCTATCGAGAAGCTGGAGAGCGTATTCGAGAAGTTTAGGTATATAGGCATAATCTTCGTGGTGATCCTATCAATAATCTCCATGTTGCTGGTCTCCATCACCATTCAGGTTGCCATCTTCGCTCGGAGGAGGGAGATAGGTATCATGAAGCTGGTGGGCGCCACCAACTGGTTTATCCGCTGGCCCTTTCTCACCGAGGGAGTGCTGGAAGGGTTGGCTGGATCCATCATCGCCATCCTGGTGGTGGTGCTTACCAAGGTGTGGATCTGGGACCAGCTGGCCGAGACGCTCAGCTTCCTCAAGCTGGGCTTTACCCCCTGGCTCATACCAGTGCTGGTGCCGCTTATCGCAGTGGCGGGAGTGGTAATCGGCTCCATCGGTAGCCTAGTTGCGCTCCGCAGGTTCCTGGAGGTTTAAGCGGCAACCATCTAGAAGTTTGTAAAACCAGTGGCGAACGGTGGGGAAAACTGTCAATTACGGATATAGAAACATTAAAATATTGATAAATGAGGTATGTTAATAGATGAGGTTTCCCGTCGGGCTTTCAGGCCTTTTGATTGATAGCCTAGCGTGTTCTGTTAAAGGAGCGGAGCGATTTTGTCTAGAAAAGACAAGTGGTTGATTGCCATAACCGTGGCGCTCTCCCTCATGGTGGTAGCCGCCTGCTTTATCACCCCGTACCTATTTAGGAGCGATACCGCCACCGTGGAAGAGGTGGAGGCCGAAGGGCTGGACCCCATCCTTAAGAGGAGCGCTTCTTTCGGCAACGCCCTGCGCGCGGTGGAGAATAACTATGTGGAGGAGGTTGACGAAAAAGAATTACTGGATGCCGCAGAGAGGGGCATCCAGAGACTTGAGAGGGAAGGGGCGGACCAGGAAGCACTAGTGCGCAGGGGCATCATCTCCATGGTGAACAGTCTGCATGATCCCTTCTCCAAATACATGGATGCGAAAGAGGTGGAGATGTTGGACACCCAGCTATCCGGTCGTTTCTCCGGCATTGGCGCGGTGATGGCCAGCGTGAGGAATGAGATAGTCGTGGAAAAGGTAATGCCAGGGACCCCGGCGGAGGAGGTGGGCCTGCGGGACGGGGATATCGTAAATAAAGTGGATGGGAAGGACGTTGCCGGCATGGAGTTGTCCGATGTGGTGATGATGATCAGGGGTCCGGAGGGAACCAAGGTTATCTTGGAAATACGACGTGCCAATACCAGTTCCCTGCTTAAATTTGAGATCACTCGCAGGGAGATTGAGATACCGGTTATCAGAATGGAGTTGAAAGCAAATAATGTTGGGTATATATCCATGACCGACTGGACGGAGAACATCGACGGAAAACTCCAGGACGCCTTGTTGGATTTGAGGATGAAAGGGGCTCGGGGACTGATCATCGATCTGCGTTCCAATGGCGGGGGTTATATGGACCCTGCCGTTGAGGCGGCGGACCTCTTTCTCGACCATGGGGTGATTGTTTCCTCAAAGGGAAGGATATCCGGAACCACCCAATTAGTTGAGGCGGAGAAGGGCTCTCAATGGGACTTCCCCGTGGTTATCCTTATCAACCGGGGAACCGCTTCCAGCTCCGAGATTTTCAGCGCCGCTCTCCACGATAACTCCCGCGCGGTTCTGGTGGGGGAGACTACCTTCGGAAAGGGTTCCATTCAGAAGTTATTCCGCCAGGGGGACGGATCCGCCCTTAAAATAACCGTAGGACGTTATTTTACACCCAAGGGCATAAGCATAGATGACGAAGGAATCCCCCCCGATGTGCTGGTGAGCAACCCGTTAACCGGCGAAGTTGACTTGCAAATGCAGGAAGCGGAGAGGGTGATCGCCGCTCTGATGGCTGGACAGCCCTATTGACCTATAGAGTAGCCCCCATTTTTTTCCTCCGCAAACATTTCCCAGAGAAGATATGGTGAGCTTTCCGACTTGCTCGATTTTCCTTATAACATTTATATTATCCGCAGAGGATGAAAAGCATGCATGGTGGACCCTCTTTATTCGAGTTTTAGTGGTCAGGAGGCTTCCCATAAAACGCCATCTAGTCCGTTATTTACGAAGAACTTTTATTTTAACAAAGCGAAAAAATAATCGAGACGAAAACTTAATTGCCCTTTTCTTTGATGAGATACAGAACCGCGCCGTTCAAGTCTCCTTTGGCCAAAAAAGATTATATGCCGAAGCCTTTCTTGATTGCGTGAAAGGTTAAGTGGTTGTTATCGTTGATAATGGTCATGGATGAAGGGGGGACAGAAATAATATATGATAAATAATGAAATCGTTTCGACCAGGAGGGAAGAGCATGGAAGAGCTAGAAATCGTGGAGCCCCAGGAGTTATGGTCCCCATCGGAAAACTTGTCGCCCCGTGTAAAGAGATTGAGAGATGAATATTGGTCATGGAATCAGCGGGATTACTTCCGCAACGAAGTGATGCCTTTTACCACTGGAACCTCTTGGGATTTGGTGTGGTCCCCTGTTAACTGGAGCGACGTTCCAGAGATTTATCCTTTTATCGACCCCTTCTTCGATTCCCTTATCGCCACCGCTCGTAAAGTGGAATTGCCTCCCGATTTCTGGAAGCATTCTTTAATAAAGAGGAGGGCACTCTTTTTCCAGGAAGTATGCCGCCGCTACCTCCCAGTGAAGATCCTGGAGGGGGAGCTCATCGTGGGAGGGCAGTTTAATACCGCCCTTTCCAGATGCCTGAATAAACGTGAGGCGAAAAAATGGAAAAGGGCCTTCAAACGTTGGAGAAAGCATGCGGAGGAGATCAACGGCGTGGGCATGGCCAATACCGGCGCCATACCGGGACATCTCATCCCCGATTACCCCAGCGTGCTTCGGAAGGGATTGGAGGGGATTGCTTCGGAGTTACACCAGCTAAAGAATAGAGTGAAAGACGAAGCGCACCGGGACTTCCTCGATTCCCTGATAATCTGCTGCGTGGCCGCCAAGCAGCTGGCTCTACGCTATGCCGAGGAGGCGGAAAGGCTGGCGGAGGAAGAGAAGGACCGTCTGCGCGCCGAGGAGCTCATGACCATCGCGCGAATCTGCCGAAAGGTTCCCTGGGAACCCGCGGACACTTTCCACGAAGCGCTACAATCCCTCTGGTTTACCCATATGCTGGTGATGGTAGCGGAGTCATATCCTGGGCCTGGATTGTCCCCGGGGAGGATCGACCAATACCTCTTCTCCTATTACCAGAAGGACCTGGATGAAGGAAGGCTTACCCGGGACCAGGCCAAGGAGCTTTTAGAGTGCTACTGGATAAAACATAATTACGCTTATGACTTTCAGGGGAGGATAGGCAATAATCAGGGTATCAATTCCAGTTTCGGCCAGCTTATTACCTTAGGTGGGATTGGCCCGGACGGGGAGGATGCCTCCAACGACCTTACCTGGCTCATTCTGGAGGTAATCGAGGAGATGAATCTGCTGGAACCCAAACCTAACATCCGCCTTCATCGCAAAACCCCTGACCGGCTACTGCGCAGGGTGGCGGAGATGATCGCCAAAGCTCAGGGTTCCCCATTTCTTCTCAATTTTGATGAGAACTCCATCGAAGGTCTGAAATGGCAGGGGCTGCCTGAGGAGCGTCTATGGGACTACGCGCCCGTGGGATGCCTGGAGAATACCCTTCAGGGGGATGACCGCTCTGGGACCGTGGACCTCAACATCAACCTGGCTAAGTCGGTGGAGATGGTGTTCACCCGGGGAAGGGATATGGAGACTGGTAAAAGGATAGGTCCACGCACCAAAGATCCTCGTAAGTTCAGGACCTATGAGGAATTCCAGGAAGCCTTCGAAGCGCAGTTGAAAGCATTGGTGGACAGGTCTATCGCGGTGAGCAACGAGTCAGACGCTCTGCGAGCCCGTTTTGAGCCCACCCCCTACCTCTCCGCAATCGTCGGGGGTTGCGCGGAGTCCGGCAGAGACATCACCCAAGGGGGCGCACGACATAATTATATAACCGCGGAGGGGGTGGCGCTGGCCACTGCGGCGGATTCCCTGGCGGCGGTGAAGAAATTGGTATTCGAGGAAGGTAAGATAAAGATGGGAGAACTTGTGGATGCCCTCTATTCTAATTTTGAGGGATACGAGCCTCTGAGACAAACCCTTGTCAACAAGGCGCCCAAGTACGGTAACGATGATGACTACGCTGACGAGATCGCCAGGTACATCTCCCGCGCTTGGACCCTGATGGTCACCGACAGGGTTTCCCCGGCCACGGGTAGGAAATACCGAGGGGGGTATCTTTCCTGGAATTATTGGATAGCTTATGCTCCTTTAACTTCCGCCACTCCCGACGGCAGGAGACGAGGCGATCCTCTCTCCAATGGGGTGGGACCGGTGGACGGTGCCGATCACAAAGGTCCCACGGCCGTCGCACTCTCGGTAGGCAAGCTGGATCTGAAAACCGCTCCCAATGGCGATTCCCACACCATATCCTTCAGTCCATCCCTGCTTAGAGATGGGGAGCATATCGAGAAACTGATGGCTTTTTTACGAGGCTATGGGGAGAAGGGGGGGACCGCCTTGCAAATTAATGTGATCAACCCCGCCACCTTAAAGGCCGCACAGTCCGATCCTGATAAATACCGCAACCTTCTGGTGAGGGTTACCGGCTATAACGCCTACTTCGTTATGTTGGGGAAAGCGATGCAGGATGAGATCATTGCCAGAGAATCCCATCGTCTCTGAGGAAGCCCTCCTCACCGGGATGGTATTTAATATCCAGAGATATTCCACGGAGGATGGTCCGGGGATTAGGACCACTATTTTCCTCAAAGGTTGTCCTATGAGCTGTCCCTGGTGCCATAACCCGGAGGGCATGTCCCCGCGACCTGAATTGGTCTGGTACGATGTACGCTGTATCGCTGCTCAGGACTGTCTGAAGGTTTGTCCCCAGAATGCCCTCACCCTTACCCCCCAGGGGATGCTCATAGACCGGGATAAGTGCGACGCCTGTGGGTTGTGCGAGGAAGCCTGTCCCGCCGCAGCTCTGGAAGTGATCGGCAAGAGGCGGACGGTGGATGAGGTGGTGGAGGAAGCTCTTCGAGACAAGGTCTTCTATGAAAAATCCAATGGGGGAGTGACGCTCTCCGGAGGGGAGCCTGGCTTGTGGTTCGAATTCGCCATGGAGTTGATGAGGCGTCTCGGAGAGGAAGGGGTGCATGTAGCTTTGGATACTTGTGGGGGTATATCTTCGGAAAAGTTTCGGCATCTAGTGGAGAAAGCGGACCTTATTCTCTTCGATCTCAAGGTGATGGATGAGGAGAAACATGCTCAATATACCGGAATAGAACTGGAAAAGGTCCTAGATAACGCCCGCTGGCTAGGAAGCACTGGCAAGCCTGTTTGGGTAAGAACGCCTATTATCCCCGGCTACACAGATGATGAGGACAATATTCGGAAGATCGCCAACTTCATCAAGGTTAATATGCCTAACTTGGAGAGATACGATTTGTTGGCATTCAATAACACCTGCGTGGGCAAGTATGAGCGGCTGAACCGGATTTTCGCCATGGCTGATCAACCCCTGCTCAGCCGCAAGGAGATGGAGCGCCTGAAAGAAGTGGCGATCGCGGAGGGATTGGAACCCGTTCACTGGTCGGGGGCAACCAGGCTGGAAAAGGAGGCTTGAATCATGGATATGCCCGCTACGGTGAAGAATATATTCGCCGAGGAGATGATCGCCAAGTTTATGGCCACCCAGGATGAGCAGGGAAAGGTGAATCTCGCCGCTATACTTACCCTTCAGCCTCCGGGGGACGAGAGGGACGATCGGCTGATCTTCGGCGAGTTTCTCATGTGGAAGAGCAGGGAGAACGTTCAGAAGGTACCCCGAGTAGCAGCGGCGGCGGTAAACCTGAAGCTGAAGATGGCCAGCCTTACTGGCGATTTCAAGGGATTCGAGAACAAAGGAGAATACCTGGACTTCATCAACAACTCCAGCTTCTTCAAGTATAACGCCTATACGGGAGCCCGGCAGGCGGGCATCGTGGATGTGCGGGAGATAGGTGAACCGCGACAGGCTTCCTATCTAGGTGTGGCGTTGGATATGCTGGCTTTGCTTTTGAAGAAACTCTTTATCTCCAGCGGGGATATGCGCCGAGGAATCATCCCCCCCGTGGTAATGGAAAAGTTTGTGGCCTTGCAGTCGGTTAAGGCTCTCGCGGTGATAAGGGAAGATGGATATCCCCGGGTTTTCCCGGTGATGACGGTTGGAGCTTGGGGAAAGGACGGCTTGCTGATCAAGATCTCCAAATATAATCGGGAGTTGACGGAACTGCAATTGCCGGTGACCGCGGCCCTCTGCGTGCTCACTATGAAGGCGGTCTCCTACCAGGTCAAGGGGATATTGGAAAGGGAAAGCCGCCGCTTCTTAAGGTTAAAAGTGGAGGAGGTCTACTCCAGTTCCCCGCCCCTGGCGGGAAAGAGAATCTATCCTCCGGAGGATTAACCCTAAGCGCCCTTACCGGTAGTATTATCCTCACGAATCCATTGTCAATACTGCCTTAATTTCCTAAAGCCGAGATGCAGAGGGATCCGATTAGAGGGCCAGGAAAAGATAGGTGTGGTATGCTGCCTTCCGAAATTAAGTTTTAAGACCTTTGAAAAAAAAGCTTAAAATAAAGGGAGGTCATGCGGGTAAAGTAATCGTTGAATCTCAGGCTTTGCGACGACATGCTCGCGCTTATCCGCTTTCATCGAGTAGTGATGGTATAATTGTCTCATGAATGGCTCTTGATGAGGAGGTTGCCGCGTCATTTTTCATCATTCAAAGAATAATTCTTCATTATGTAAAATAACAATATGTTGATAAGCCAATATTAAGATAATGCAATGATGGAGGAGGGGTAACATGTTTGATTTTCTCATGACCGAGGAACAGAAAAAGCTCCGTGACGAAGTACGGGACTTTGTGCGTTGGGTGCCCAAGCAACTTATCCTGGATATGGATGCGGGGAAGGTGACCTATCCCAAGGAGTATCTGGAGGAGGCGGCGAAGCGCAACCTCCTGGGCTTGCGATTTCCCGTGGAATATGGAGGAAGGGGATTGGGTTGGGCGGATGAGGTGATCGCGTTGGCGGAGATAGGGGTGCTCAGCGTATCCCTGGGTTGCCTCTATTCTTTAGTCTCCATTGTGGGAGAAGCCATCAACGAATTTGGCACACCCGAGCAGAAGGAAAAATATCTCAAACCTACCCTGAAAGCTGCCCTTTGTACCGCGGAAGCTCTCACGGAGCCGCGGGGCGGGTCTGATTTCTTCGGTGCCACCACTCGGGCGGAGCGCCATGGAGATTACTACGTGCTCAATGGACAGAAGCGATTCATCGTGGGGGCGGAAGGAGCCGATTACTTCTTCGTTTACGCCAACACCAATCCGGGCGCTCCTCCCCGGGACGCAATCAGCGCTTTTATCGTGGATCGGGGCCCCGGGGTGGAGGTAAAGCACGTTTACGGGCTTATGGGAACCCGGGGAGGGGGCACAGGCAGGGTGCTCTTCAAGGACGTCAAGGTCCCGGTGGAGAATTTGGTAGGCGGGGAGAACCAAGGAGGCAAAGTTTTTTATCGCATGATGGTGCCGGAGAGAATGACCAGCGCGGCGGGTACCATCGGTGGACCTCGTGAACTGATTAAGTTGGCCGCTCGCTATTCCACCAGGCGTAAAGCCTTCGGCACCGAGATTAAGAATTTTCAGGCTGTAAGTTTTAAAGTTGCGGAGAGCCTTATCCTCCTGGACGCCGCCGCCTCCTTAATATACACCACCGCCCAGGCTATCGATAGGGGGGTTTCCCCTGCTTATGCTCGACGCTTGGTCTCGGAGGCCAAGAAGTTCTGCACCGAGTCCGCCTGGACCATCATCAATCACGCCATGCAGATCATGGGAGGGATCGCTTACACCAACGTCTATCCGGTGGAGCGGGCGTTGCGCGACTGCCGCCTGATCATGATTTGGACTGGAACGAACGAGATTATGAACCTGATCATTCAGCATGAGTTCTTCAAGGAGCTTGCCCAGGGGGATAACGTGAGGGATATCGAGGCGGACGCGGAGAACGCCGAGGCGGAGGACGAGAAGATCTACGAATAAAAAAGAGGATAAATGTAAGCGGGGAAAATAACAGCTCTTATGTGAGGATGGGTTGCAGTGATTCCTTTTGTCAAGCTCTCCCTCGCGTCTGTCCTTTATCATAATTCTCTATACATTTTGGAGGATTTTATCCGATTTTATCGATAAACCTTGCTTTGCTATAAAGGCATATTTATAATGAAAATCTATTTTTATGAAGAGGCTGGACTGGCTCCAAACAATCAATTTCGCATTATTTTCAGGATTTAAACGATCGGAACTTTTTTGATTAAATTATGCGAGATGTGAAGAGAGGGGGATAGATATGGATATAGCGGACTGGAAGACCACCGACTGGATTTTAAAGGAAGACCGGGTCTTTGAGTCGGATCCCAATCTGGTTAAGGATTCCAATATCATGACTTACGCTCGGGGGAAGGGCTTTTCCACCCTAGATGAACTTTACCGCTGGGCGAAGAATAACCTAGAGGAATTCTGGAAAGACATGGCTTCCCAGCTGGAATGGTTCGCTCCCTGGGATGTGGTGCTAGACTGGAAATATCCTGATGCCCGTTGGTTTGATGGGGCGAAGTGCAACATCGTCTATAACTGCCTGGACCGCCATATGCATACCCAGGTGAGGAATCAAGTGGCCTTCTACTGGGAGGGCGAGAGCGGCGCCCGCAGGATCTACTCCTACGCAAGCCTCTTCGATGAAGTTAATCGTTTCGCCAACGCGTTGGTGAGGATGGGAGTCCAAAAGGGAGACCGCGTGGCGGTGTATTTGCCTCGTATCCCGGAACAGATTATAGCCATGCTGGCCATAGCCCGCATCGGCGCCATACACACGGTGATCTATTCCGGTTTGGGTTCCAAAGCTTTGGCGGAGAGGGTCCAAGATGCGGAGGCTAAGGTGGTCATTACCGCCGATGGATCTTATTACCGCGGCAAGGTGGTGGAGCTGAAGCCAGCGGTGGACGAGGCCATCAGGTTCTGTCCCAGCGTGGATAAGATCATCGTGGTGAGAAGGGCTAAAAACCGGGTGATGATGGTAACCGGTAGGGACCTTTACTTGGATGAGGCGTTAGCCACCGCGGACCGCTATCAGCCCTGTGCGGAGATGGAAGCGGAAGACCCCCTATTCATCCTCTACACTTCAGGCACTACGGGTAAACCCAAGGGAGTGGTCCATGTGCATGGTGGATATATGGTAGGAGTTTATGCCACCACCAAGATGGTTTTAGATTTAAGAAAAGAGGATATGTACTGGTGCACTGCTGACCCCGGATGGATCACCGGCCATAGTTATATCGTCTATGGACCTCTGCTCAACGGGGTGACTCAGCTCTTCTACGAGGGGGCACCCGATTTTCCAGATCCGGCGCGGATGTTCTATAATATCGACCATTACGGCGTTTCGGTTTTATACACCACTCCCACGGCCATACGTTACCTCATGCATTATGGCGAGAGGTGGCCTGCCAAATTTCCCATGGAGAGGATCAGGGTGCTGGGAACGGTGGGAGAGCCTATCAACCCTGAGGCATGGATATGGTACCGGGAAGCCTTCTGTGATCGCTGTCCGGTGATCGATACCTGGTGGCAGACGGAGACAGGAATGCATATAGTTACCCCGGTGGTGAACATGCCTTTGAAGCCAGGCTCCGCTGCCCGTCCCTTCCTGGGGATAGAGGCGGACGTAATGGACGCTGATGGAAATCCAGTCCCGCCCGGAAAGGGAGGCTTTTTAGTTATCAAGACGCCATGGCCCTCCATGATGAGGGATATCTACAAGGATCGGGAGAAATACGAAAGCTACTGGAAGACCATCGAGGGGGTCTATGTGGCTGGGGATGCCTGTACCAAAGACGAGGACGGCTATTTCTGGATACAAGGTCGGGTGGATGACGTAATTAAAAAAGCGGGTTATCGGCTGGGCAGCATGGAGATAGAGAGCGCTTTGGTGGGTCACGAGGCAGTTGCTGAGGCCGCTGCTATAGGCATCCCTGACGAGGTCAAAGGAGAAGCCATCAAGGCATTCGTGGTACTTAAACAGGGGTTCTCGGCAAGCGACTATCTGGCGGATCAGCTGAAGCAGCAGGTTCGAGAGAATATGGGGGTAATCGCGGTGCCCGACGAGGTGGTCTTCGTGGATAGCCTGCCCAAGACGCGCAGCGGCAAGATTATGCGACGCCTTCTCAAGGCGAAGGAAGCGGGCTTGGAAGTCGGGGACACCTCTACCCTGGAGGAATGACGGAATAAACAATGCGTCGTCTTAAGCGAAAAAAGAAGCGCATTTCTCTACCTAATTCCCGAGAGATAGGAAACATGATTTGCGCCTCCCGCTCGTCTAAGTGAATTTATAAGTCATTGACCCTGAGCGGTGATCGGTCGTTTGGGTGCCCAGAATTATGTAGGTTTATAAAGAATGGCCTTACTGAAAGATAGGTTGCTCGGTCAAACACAGCAATTATTGGTAAGTGAGGATTGTCCCCGATAGGTTCGGAACTCAAGGTATATAATCCTGCGGAAAACAAAATATTGGCGGGGGAGATCGAGCACCTCACGCCCCTCGCTTTTTTACCGCGACGACCTGCACCGGAGAAAATAGCCTTTTTTATTTCGGGTAAAGGGATACGAAGGCCTCTGGGATGGGCTCAGGATATTTCCAACTTCATTCCGTCGGACGCGGCCAGTATCTCCAGACCTAGTTCCTCGGAAAGCTCCTCCGCCACTTGGCGCGGTTTGGCTCTTATCATAGTCATCCCAAAATGAGTGAGCACCGCTTTGGACGGTCGGATAGCGGATATAATCTTTCTCGCATCGTCGATGTTGAGGTGCATTATGTCTCTGTTGGGATCCTGCTGGCGGCGAACCACGTTGAGGACAAGTATGTCGGCGTCTCGGTAGCTCTCTATTAATTGAGGAAAGAACTTTGTATCTACCAGGAAGGCCACCCGCTTTGACGCGATATTTATTTTCAGTCCATAGGTCTCAACCGGATGCTGGTGCCTCACCGAAGTGGAGAATTCTAAGGAATCTAGATGGTATCTCTCTTCGGCCTCCAAAATTATTATATCTTGTAAATATTCTCTCAGATAGCGGAGCACCACTGCGTTTACCCCCTCTAGACATTCCCGGGGAGCGAAGAGGGTACCCCTCTTTTTTAACCCTCCCTCGGTCATGGCGTCTATTAAGACGTTCACGTCGTTGGAGTGGTCGATGTGAGCGTGGGTGAGGATAAGCGCCTCCAGTTTGGTAACGTCTATTGGGGGACGGGATGAAGCGCAGCGCACCAGGGTTCCAGGTCCCGGATCGAGAATTATATCTTTTTCATCACCGTGAATAAGAATTCCGGCGGAGGAACGCAACTGCTTCGCCACCACGAATCGAGCGCCCGCGGTACCCAAGAATTTGATATAGCCATCCAATGGCGCTAGCTCCTTTATAGTTTTTCTCACCGGTTAGCATCAGCATAACACATAAGGAAGTGCGGAAAAATCTTATGGACCTTTTGATTATTTATTCAAAGTTTTGACCTTCGTTCTATCTGCTTATGCGATAATTAGCGAAGTATCCGGATGGTTAATAACTCAATCGCAATATCGTGAAAGAGATATGAAGACTTTTTGATAATAGATATAAAACTAGTAATATCGCGTCTCGCCATCGATGAACTGTATGGATCTTGATTCTACCTCTCAACCCCTTCAACTTAGCCGCAAATTTGGGATTGCCATTTGTCCATTGATGCTATCGAAAAGTCTTTCGCATGCGATTGCCTCCAGTCGTTTTTATTATTTACAACATATAAATATTATGATGTTGCGCCGAGATGGCGCTATTTGTCTAATGCGGGAAGCTTACCTTCTGTGAGTTTCTTGCTATTGTCATATAATAAAGTAAAATTTTGGGATTCCTAAACTTATAGATTGGATGAGGAGGGGAGCTCATGAGTAAACCAAGATCTAGGCCCATTTTTGACGAGGCGGACTTCCCGGTTAGCGTGGCGCGTTTGACCATCCTCTCCGGCACCGGCGTGGACGTAGGGGAACTCAAGGAAAAGCCTATCATTGGGGTGGCCAATTCCCATACCGAGATGAATCCGGGACATATGCACCTGCGCACTCTTGCGGAAAGGGTGAAGGAAGGAATACACGCGGCGGGCGGCATTCCCTTTGAATTCAACCTTCCCGCTCCCTGCGATGGCCTTACCGAGGGTCACGAGGGAATGCGCTACGTCCTGCCTCATAGAGAGCTCATCGCGGATTTGGTGGAGACCCATGCCCGCTGCATGCTCTTCGATGGCTTGGTGCTTATCTCCAGCTGCGACAAGATTAACCCGGGGATGATCATGGCGGCGGCTCGCTTGGATATACCGGCGATCTTTCTGCCCGGGGGCCCCAATTCCTTTCATATCAGGTTTACTCCAGGGATGAAAGGAAGCATCTTCCATCAGGATTATACCGATCTGCTGGACAAGATGGCCTGCGCCACCTGCGCAACCAGCGGCGCCTGCGAGCTGATGGGCACCGCCAATACCTTCCAGTGTTTAGTGGAGGCGCTAGGGTTGGCGCTGCCGGGATCAGCCAACGTCCCTGCCTTCCACGCGGAGAAACTCCGTTTGGCTCGCAGAACCGGCATGCGTATCGTGGAGATGGTTCAGGAAGATTTAACGGCTCGTAAAATATTGAACATGCGCTCTATCGAAAACGCGCTGATGGTGGATTTGGCAATCGGGGGTTCCACCAATTCCGCCTTGCATCTTCCCGCCATCGCGCATTCCCTGGGGCAAGAACTTCCTCTCTCCCGTTTTAACCAATTCAATCGCAAAATACCGACACTCTGCGCCATCAACCCTAATGGTCCTCACGGGATACTAGACCTCTACCGGGCGGGAGGGGTGATGGCGGTGATGAAGGTCCTTGAGAATAACCTGCACCTCGATGCCATCAACGTGAGCGGAAAAACCCTGAGGGAGACCTTGAGTGAGGAGCAGGTGAGGGACGCGGAAGTGATCAGGCCTCGGGAAAATCCCTACTATCCCGAGGGCGGGACGGTGATACTCTATGGCAATCTGGCGCCCGAGGGAGCGGTGGTGAAACAGTCCGCGGTCTCCCCGGATATGTTGGTGTTCAGCGGCCCCGCGCGGGTGTTCGACGCGGAGTCCCACTGTCTTGCCGCTCTGCGTGAGGGGAAGTTAAGGGAGGAAGAGGTGGTGGTGATACGTTACGAGGGACCTAAGGGGGGGCCAGGCATGCCCGAGACTCTGGCGGTCACCATGGGCCTAGATCTTCATGGATTCAAGCGGGTGGCGCTCATCACCGATGGCCGTTTTTCTGGCGCTACCTCCGGGCCCTGTGTCGGGCATGTCTCTCCCGAGGCTTATGTGGGAGGCCCCATCGCGGCTCTGCGTGATGGGGATAAGGTATCCATAGACATACCCGCTCGCAAGCTGGAGGTAAGGCTCTCCGAGGAGGAGATATCCGGGCGATTGCGGGATTGGGAACCTCAGCGACGGGAGATTCCACCGGGGTATATGAGCAGGTACGTGCGGATGGTGAGTTCCGCCGCCAGGGGGGCGGTATTGGAATGATGTTCATTTTTGGTAAGTAGAGAGGATATACGGAGGGTATGTGATGAGTATTACTTTGAGAGGAAGCAACGCTATCGTGACCGGTTCATCCCGGGGAATAGGCCGGGCTATCGCGCTTGAGCTGGCTCGCAGGGGAGCCAATGTGGTGGTCTGCTGCCAGAGCCGGGTGGATGCCGCTCTTGAAGTGAAAGAGGAATGCGAGGCTATGGGCGTGCGCGCTCTGGTGGTCCAATCCGACCTAGCCACGGAGGAAGGATGCCGACTGGTGGCGGATCGCTGCGTGAAGGAGCTGGGCGGGGTGGACGTGTTGGTGAACAATGCGGGAATAGGGCAGTTCGCCCCCGTCCATCAACTGGAGAGCGAGGCAATAGAGAGAACCCTGCGAGTGAACCTCTTCAGCTATATTTATATGTCCAAGTACGCGGTGGGCGACATGATAGAGCGCCAGGTTCCCGGATGCGTGATCAATATCTCCTCGGTGGTATCCATGATCGGCGCGTCGGGGATGAGCGTCTATGCCGCCTCCAAAGGAGCCATCACCGGTTTCACCGTTTGCCTGGCCCGGGAAGTGGCCCGTTATGGCATCAGGGTGAACGCCATCGCCCCGGGTTACGTGGAGACGGAATTGATTGCCCCCTTCCCCGATGACTATCGGGCTAAGGTAATCAAGCGCATCCCCATGCGCCGTTTTGGAGAGCCTAATGAGATCGCCCGCGCCATCCCCTTCTTGGTGGAGGACGCCACCTATATGACCGGTCAGACCTTGGTCATCGACGGGGGAATTCTTATCGAATAAGTTTTAACGGATAAGCGACTTTTCCCATGGCGCTTCGGGTGAAGATTGTTCATACTTAAGTGGGAAGAAAGCCTTGAAGTTCGCGGATAAGGGAAAGAGACAAATCAGGTCGTCGCTCAAGTGTTTTCGTGAAAAGGAAGGGCGTTTATCCCGCGGATATCCATTCACGAACTCGGGGATATCTCTATTGTCTGAGATCGCTTTGGTGTCATTGGTAAATTCCCAATAGACTTCCCGATATAATTAACATTATGTTAATTAATGCCTTACCTTAGAGCCACCATCTCGTGCAGGGTTCTGCCTTCTCGTTGATAGGTCTTGCCCTCATGTTCCACCTCCAGCTTGTAGTCGGAGCTGAAGCGAAACCAGCCCGGCCTGGCGATAAATTTATTAATGAACCACTTTAGAACGGGGTGGAAATCTTTAATCAGATCGTCGGCGTCGATGATATCCCTTACCTTAAGCTCCAATTTCACATTGCCCGGCACTTCCATCCTCAGCCATGAGGGATACTCTCGGTTGGCCCGGGGATGAAACACGGGGGGGCCTTCGGTTAATCTCATCTCTCCGGTGGAGAGAATGACCTCCCCTCGGTGTGCCAACATCAAAGGTTTGGAACATTCCTGGCCAAAGCGTCGGGTGGTCTTTACGTACGCGTAGAGCAGGGTGAAGTCCTCGGCGTAAAGTCTTCCCCAGTACCAGCTGGAGACCACTTTTCTCATGTCCGATACCGTTCCCCAGTTATGATCGGAGTAACCGATGCCCTTGGCCTGGATAACCTGTTCACCGATCCTGACCGTGCCCTCCACCCGAGCTCGGGGAATCGGAACCACCCAGGCAAAATATCCCAGGTCCCCGTAGATGGTCTTTCCACCGCCAGGTTTCCAGCCGGGAATCTCGCTATGATAGGTTAAATTAAATTCCAGGTCCCCTTCGGCTAGGTGGAAATAGTGGCGGGGGAGGTCATCTCCGCTTGACCAATCCACATAGCCGTGATTGTGGCCAATCCAAACGTCGCATTTTTCCTGGGAAGCTCGCACCTCCGACTGCGGGTATTCTTTTATCTCCGAAAGCTTTTCCCCCGAGGGGGTATATACATGGAGTTCCACCCCGGGTTTGCGTTTGATCAGCTCGGAAGTCTGCAGAAAGCCCACAACCACGTACCCCCCTTCCAGGTGGGCGTCGAAGTACCAGTGTTCGAAATAATGCCTACCTCCTACCAGATGGATGGCGTTCTCTTCCGGGTTTAAAGGATATATGACGTCGTCTCGTTCGCCTGGACCATTCCACTCCTCCACGATTTTGTCCCGAAACAGACCTTTTTTGCCCTTCTCCATGGACGACCTCCTTATTTCAGGGAATTGATTTGAGCCACGGCCTCTATATCGATTAGCCTATATGATAATACCCGCTAAAAGCCGCAGCTTTCTAGTTGGGCCGTCTATCACGCCTGAATTTTTATCTCTTTAACTCGGACCGATAAGAAGGTATGAGTTATGGCGTCTTTTCTTTCCGACTAAGGAGCGGTCCCGCTGGTTGATAGATTAGGTTGCGATGGTTATTTTCCTTCCTTCTCCATGCCGAGCCCTCGTCGCTTTTAAATTCCGGTCCGAGTCGCTTCGTGGAGAGAATGCCCGTCTTGATAAAAGAGCGGGAAGTCGCCGGGGCAAAAAAGCAGATACTTCCCTTCTAAGCTTTCAGGCAATGAGACCGCCGGTGTTACTCGCCGCGTAGCAGTTTTTCGGCGATGGTATATATCTGCGTGAACAGACCAGATTTGGCGATTACCGCGTCCCCTAGTTCCATATACTGGTCGCTGGCGCTTTCGTACGCTGGCCAAGTGGGTAGACCTTCGCCACTAGGAACGCCGTTGGCGGCGAAGCTGGTCCAGTATTTCATAATAGCCTGGGAAAGCGCCTTGTCTTTCTCGTTGGGCACATAATTCTGGATGTTAAGGTTGCCGAAGACAAAAGGTATCTCCAATCCATGGAACGAACCTAGGTGCTTCACAAGGGGGTTGTCGATAGTCTTGGTGAACTGGTAAAGGTATGCCTTGGACTTCTTTGTGGCCATGGAAGCCGCCGCGAATTTAGCTTGGGAGGCGAAACCAACTTGGGTTATCAGCTTTATCAATGCGGGCTTGACCTGATCGGGGGTTTGAGCGGGGAAGAGAGCCATTATATCGCTGGCGTGCCTGCCATAGGCGAAACCGAGGAAGAGGTTGTACTGGTCCAGGGTGATCTCGGGAGCGAAGATGGTGCCCTCGTCGGCGTTGAAGCCCACCAGCAATGGCACATCCTGCTGGCTACCCTCGGCGAAGAGGGCGGCTGGGTCTTTATGGAGAAACCAGCCATCTATCACCGGGCTCCAAGTGAGACCACCGTAAGCATTTTTACCTAGCTCCTTTCCCGCTTTGATCAGTTCCTCTGGGGTCTTGGAGCGCAGGGCGTCTAGCGTATCCGGCCGTTTAGAGCAACCTAGAGCATCTGCCAACTGGATGCCGGTCTTTTCCGCGTCCTTTAGGGTACGCACCGTGCTGGTAGGAATGGTGCGACTGGAATAAGGACCGCTCTCGGATATGACACGGTGGAAGAGTCCATTGGCCAAGGAACTGACCATCAGGTCACATACGCTGATTCCACCCGCGGATTCGCCGAAAATAGTCACCCGGTTCTTATCCCCCCCGAAAGCCTCGATGTTCCTTTGCACCCATTTAAGCGCCTCGATCTGGTCCAGCATCCCGTAATTGCCCGAGGAGTGGTTGGGGGATTCCTCCGTGAGCAAGGGATGAGCCAGGAAACCCAGGGGCCCCAACCGGTAGTTGATGGTCACCACCACCACGCCCATCTCAGCGAGTTTTTGCCCGTCATAGATGGGTTGAGAGCCTGAGCCGTTTTCGAAGCCTCCACCGTGGATCCACACCATCACCGGCAATCTTTCCCCGGAGTTCTTGGCGGGTGTCCATACGTTGAGGTAGAGGCAGTCCTCGCTAGTCTTGCCCACCGAGCCACCGGATATTAGCCTAACTTCCTGCTGTGGGCATGACGGCCCGAATTCTGTGCAAGCGCGAGTTTCTTTCCAAGGGGTAACCGGTTGGGGCTCCTTCCAGCGCAGCTCACCCAGCGGTGGGGCTGCGTAGGGGATGCCTTTGAATGACCAGATATCTTGGTTGAGCACGCCGCTTATCGGCCCGCTATCCAGTTGAACCACCTCCAGGGTGGTCACGGTGGTCTTCGCACAACCCCCCAGTGGAGTCAGGGAGAGGATCAATAGGAAAGCGAATATTGTCCAGGCGACCAGTCTCTTCATCATGCTCATGGGAACCTCCAACGCTCATCTATCCAATAGCCATCTCTAGGTGCATTGTATCACAAGAGGACGCCAATATAAGGAAAGAAGTTAACCATAAGGAGAGGAACCTCGGGGTTAGGCGCTGGAGGGAAAAAGTCGTTGTGGGTCCAATTTGATTCGCGAAATGATATAAAAGACGTAAATATAGTCCATGTCGTATGGGTAAGGAATCAGTCGCAAGCTATATACCATTCCCCGAGGATATTTTTACAATATGTAAATATTAGACGAGCATGTGGCGCGCAAGATTGGATGGAATTTTGGAAAAAAATGATAACACGCCATCTTCAGGCTTTTTGGAACAGGGAAAACCCTTGGGCCTCTCGCCTCAGGTAAATCTGTTGACTCTGCTTTAGGACAAATATTTATGCCATGATGCCTTATTGCTTTATAATATGCTCATGAGCGCTTTTGACGATTCCTACATAATGGCAAAGTGCAAGTCTTGCAACGCGTATACCGAGGTCATCCGCATTCCTGAATTCAATCTGAAGGCCTGCCCTTCCTGTTTCCAGAGAATCTATGAACGCCGAGTGCGTCGGGTTTTGGAAAGATATTCCATGACTAAAGGGGTAGAAAAAGTGGCGGTGGCCCTCTCCGGAGGAAAGGACTCCGCGGCTCTCCTTGCCGCTATGCAACGCTTAGGCTGGGTAATGGGCTTCCAGGTGGTTGCCCTGCATTTTCATTTGAACATGGGCGATTACTCCCAGCGCAATCTGGAGGAGGTGGAGAAACTCTCCGAGCGGCTGGGGGTAGAACTCCGGGTTGCTCGAGTCGGAGATTTAGGACTGAGGGTACGACGAGTAAAGGGGTGGACTCCCTGTGCGGTTTGCGGTGCTATTAAAAGAGCTCTATTTAACCGGGAGGCTAGGAAGCTGGGGGCTCAGGCTGTTGCCACTGCTCACACTTTGGAGGACGCGCTTCTTTTTACCCTTAAGAATCTGCTCTCCAGGCATTATGTCTTTCCCCGACCAGTGTTGCCTTCCCAAGGGGACCTAATCATGAAGATAAAGCCGTTGATGTACACGCCGGAACGGCTCAACGCCATCTATTGCCGCGAGAAAGGAATAGAGGTATTTGCGGAAAAGTGCCCATTCTGGTCGCCCAAGCCCCACCGGTTGAAAGAGGTATTCGACCACTTGGAGCACATCATGCCCTCGGGGAAGCTGCAGTTGCTTCTCTCTTTGCAAGAGGCCCTTCCTTCCGCTGATGAGGCGGCTTGGGAGAATAGGTTGCACAGCTGTTCCAGTTGCGGTGAGACCTCTACCCAACCTCAATGCGCTCTCTGTCGCCTACGAGAATGGTTCGCTAAGGAGGATATCGAAAGTAGCCTCTAAGGCCGAGAGCATCGCCTTGATTCTGATAGCTGATTATATTGAGCTTTTGATATACCGAGAAGCGCATGAAGGGAACATGGCTCGCTTAAAGGCAGTTGAGCGGGGTATTGCTTGGAGACAATCGGAGGCAAGAGAAAATGCGCTGTGCCTATCCTCATCCAAGTTCGCCCATTCTGTGATAGTATAGATTTGGATTCGAGCGGTGGTGCTTACATGATTCAATAGGGAGCGGCGGGGATGAGCACTATCGGAAAAAAGATGGCGAGAGGAATTCTGGGCTCTTTGGCAAGCCTTGGCGCTTTCGCCGCCTATCGTTTTCTCTCCACTCCACCCCCTCAGGAGCATCATAATATCCAGGAAGGTCTAGATGTGAATTTGGAATCCGTCTACACCATGGACGGCATGATTCTCAGGCTAAAAAGGTATATACGGATGGGCGCCCCGCCAGTAATCCTCGCCCATGGTTTCCACGGAAACGGAATGGAGTTTGATCTGCCCCGCAGAGGTCGCAACCTGGCGGTGTTCCTCGCCAAAAATGGCTATGACATTTGGATAGCCAACTTCCGCGGTTGCGGGAGGTATCCTTGGTTGAGCCAGGGAGGGAGCTGGAGACACTCCCTAGACCACCTTGCCGCGCTGGATGTGCCCGCTCTGGTGGAAGGGGTGACCGAGATTACGGGGCGTAAACCGGTGTGGATCGGCCATAGCATGGGCGGCACGCTGCTCTATATGTACTTACAGGGTGTAATGATGTTATCCGAAAACGGCGACTTGAGAGTGGTTACCGATCCGGAACTGGCGCGGGTTCGCAATCGTTCTATCCTGGGAGGGGTTACCATTGCCAGCCCCGCCGCTTTCCACTTGGAAGGAGAGGGTTGGGTGGGCAGGCTTTCCCTCCTGCCCCTCTTCCGCTTCAACCTGGAGCTGTTGAACAAGTACATGCGCTGGCTAGATGCCTTTTATCCTCGCCTCCCTTTAGGCCTGGCTATCAGTGGGTTCTTCGCCCAACATCCCCGTCTGGGCAGAATGGCGGCCATGAGCCCCCTCTCCGAGGTTATTTACCGGCGAGGGAACGTGGACGCCGATACTGCCTTTTCGCTTATTAAGTGGGCGGGGGATAATGTCTCCAACCGCATGTTTATTCAATTGACCGACGCTCTGCTAAATGGAGAGTTGATGGACTATCACCGGGTTTATAGTTACACCGCCAATATGGATCGGGTGAACGCGCCACTTTTCTTCGTCACTGGCGGTGAGGATTTCGCGGGTCCGAACAATATCTACGAACATGCGTATTGTAAAGTGTCCAGCGAGATGAAGCGATTTGAATGTTTTCCTGGTTATGGACATACCGACCTGGTTATGGGCAAGTGGGCGGAGAGAGATGTCTATCCTTCTATCCTGGAATGGACGGAAAAGATTATTTCCCTAGAAGACCCGCCAGCCGGTATACCGCTTTGACCAGGGGTGGCCACATTTTCACCGGGATCCCTAAAAAGCTGGACTGGATGTACTCCAAAATCACGCCACCCTTTTGCGCCGTGTCCAGGTAAGCGTAATGAATGGTGCTGCCCAGCTGTCGGGCTGATCCCCTTTCCAGCACCTCTATCCCTCTCTCCTTACATGCCTTGAGTCTCTCCTCCATGTTGTATACGAAGAAGCCCAAGTGATGGAGTCCTTCATTGCCCGCCTCCAAAAATTCCTGGTGGATGGTCTGTCCCTCTTCCACCTGAATCAACTCGAATTGCACTCCTCCAGCATAAGCCAGAGCGATCTTTATCTTGGGGGAGATCTCGCAACCCCGGACCTCGCAATGGAAGGGCTCAAAATCAAAGAGCATCCAAGGGCCTATACCGAAAGTGCTATGATAAAAGTCTATCGCTTGGTTTAGATCCTTGACCACTATTCCTACCTGGGAGAGTTTTTTCACTTTGATGGGGTCCCGGTTTCTTTTTCGGAACATAGTACCTCCTTTCCTCTGTTGGGTCGAAGCAACCTTGCAAGCGAATACGTTGATATGATATGAATCTTTACTTATTGTAACATTCTCATTCTATTGGCGCATTGAAAGCGACCACGACTGCGCCCTGGCTATTCTCTTCGAGGACGTTAGAGCTTGAAATTGTTACGCCTATCTTATCGCGGAAAATTTGAGGATTTGCACCAATTCCTCCCCGAAGAGATGAAGTTGCCAATGTTTTAAAAGCCCAGAATCTATCAGATCATCCATTCCCCGGGGATTGAGCGCGGCTATGGATTCCAGCACTGAGTTAGGGAGAAGCACCCCTGGGTCTATCCCCGCGTACCGAGAGAAGTTAGCCCTCCAAACTTTAAGTCTGTTTATCCTCTTCTCCGTTCCGGGATTTCTTCTCGTCCTCTCCTTTATTATGGTAGGTCTATCTTCGGGAAGCATTCTCGCCCCTCTCTCAATCGCTCGGAGCAAAGATGCCCCGTAGTGCTCAAGGTTATGAAGGGAGAGTACGCCGGTATCCCGCAAAGCTTTCCAATTATTCGGTCTTAAGCGAGCGAGCTCCAGGAGGCAATGATTAGGCAATATTTTGAATGGGGGAAGGTCCCTTTTTCTGGCCACCCCGTCTCTCCATTTCAACAGGGAATCAAGGATGGAGCGCTCTTGCGGTTCCAGGCCGCTGGCCCCCTTGATCTTATGATAAGAGGAAGGCCTTTCCGGAAGAGGTTGAAGACTCTTCTCCAGAAGCCCGAACTCCTCATGGGCCCAGGTGAGCCTTCCCATATTTCCCAACTGCTTCACCAATTCTCGGCGGAGAGGGAGGAGAAAACGCACGTCCATGGCGGCATATTCCAACAATTCCGGGGAGAGAGGCCTTTTAGACCAATCTGCCCTTTGATACCTTTTGTCTAAGATCACGCCGAAATGTTCCTCCAGCAGAGGAGCGAGCCCCACCCGTTTTTTTCCTAGAATCTTGGAGGCCAACATGGTGTCGAAGATATTTATCGTTCGTACACCTAGGTGACGCATGATTATGCGTCCGTCATAATCGGCTCCATGCATCACCTTCTCTATCCTACGATTGGCGAGGATTTTAGCCAGAGGGGTTAGGTTCAGGTTCGCGAGTGGATCGATGATATAGACTTGGCGAGGGAGAGCTATCTGGATCAAGCAAATCTTTTCCTGGTAGTGATGGTAGCTGTCCGCCTCCAAATCCAAAGCGAAACGTTCCTCGCTAGCCAGCGCGCTCAGACATCTTTCCAGACTTTTTGGGGAGTCCACATATCTGTGACTTTTTTTGGTCATGAAAATATTATGCAACAGCTGAAAAGGAAATCATAGTAGAATAAAAAGAGTCGCGCGGAAGCGTTCAAAAATAGGGCTAAATTTTCGTCTTTCTTCCAGTTCTTACAGCTGGGTGGCGAACTCATGCTCTCGTCCCATGACTGGCGAGCCAAATGCTTTTTCCTTAAAGAATATTCGCGTATCGCTGTTCCCGTATGACGTGTAAACTAAGAGCGCAAAAACTCGAAGGTTCTCGTCCCCAGTCTGGTTACGATACCAACGCCTCTCAAGCTTCAAGAATTTCCGCCGGGTTATCCATGGATGAGACGCGGCAGACAGCGGGTGCATACCCATCTGCTCTCCCCTTTATGTCGAACCGGCAGCAGGGGCGCTTCCGTCTCGTCACTGGAGCAAAGATAGCAGCTTTGTCGTATGAAGCGTTCGCCTTTCTCATCTCTGCTCCTGGATGCCTTTTTGGCGGCGGACTCGTCGAAATCGGGAGCCTCCCGCACCTCGATTGAGAGCGCTCCTTCCGGGCAGACCCCTATGCAGAAACCGGCTCCATCGCAGAGCTCTTCCCTCACCACCCTAGCCTTGCCGTCTATAATCTGAATGGCTCCCTCGGCGCAGGGCAACACGCACTCGCCGCAACCGGTGCAGAGCTCCTCATCAATTTTTACAATTTGTCTTTTTCTCATGTTGGCTACTCCTCTTGAGAATTCGAAAGACCCCGCATATGTAAGTCCTTATATAAATTATGAAAACTATATACCCATAGCCTCCCTTTTTTTCTTTATATGAGCCTCTATGCCGTCGGCTGCCTCCACAGGATCCTCCTGCACGGCCATCTTCCCGCCGGTCAACTCTTCCACTTCGGAAGTGAGCAGTCGCACCAGGTTCGCCCCCCCGGTTATGGGAGGCAACGGAGAGACATGGGTATAGAGCCCAAAAGCCACGGCGAAGATGGCGTCGATGGTGGCCTTCTGCTCATGCCATTCCGGCGCGGTCACCGCCGCGGGCAGGGTGGGGATGTCCACCCCCAACGTTTCCGCAATGGCGCCTACCAGGAGGGCCATCCTTCCCACATCCGTGCAAGTGCCAAAGGAAAGAGCCGGAGGTATCCCTAGCCGCTTGCAGACTTCCCTCAAACCTGGCCCTGCCAATTCGGCGGCTTGGGGATCGGCCAATCCTCCCACCTGGAGAGCCCCGTTACCACATCCCCCCGCGATAATCAGCAGGTCGCGGGAGATGAGCTCCCTGGCGATGGCGAGGGTGGTGACGTCCTGACCTTTATTTTTCATGCTGGAGCAACTCACCAAGGCTACTATGCCTTTAATCTGGCCTTCTTTGATCAAGTCGATTAAAGGTTCGAGGCTTCCTCCCAGCGCTTCCAGAAGGGCGTCGGCGGAGAATCCCACCACCGCGCCGGTTTTCACCTGGGGCACATGAGACTCTCTTCCTTTTCTGGAAGAAAAGTTCTTAAGCGCCAGGTCGATGAGCTTCTCTGCCTGGATATCCACTTCTTCCGGAAGATAATCGATGTGCGCGTCCAAGTCAGGCATATTGACCAAGGGGGATACGGAGACCATGGTGGTTCCGAAGCGTTTTCCATATTGCATGAGCACGGGTTGAGAGCAGTTCATGTCCATGGCGAAGAGATCGACCGCTCCCGTGGCCAGCACGAACTCCTGGTTGAGGAAGTTGCCGGTCACCCCACGGAATACCTCGCTCAAAGGATAGCGGGCGTGCAGCTCTTGGCCGGTCTCGATGGATCCGATGATCCTTAAACCTTTCGCGCCTAGCGCCCTCGCTTTATCCTGGACATCCGGTCTGGAAGCCATTTCAATCAACGCCGCGCCCACAAAGGGCTCATGGCCGTTGACCACGATGTTCACATAAGAGGGATCGAGAATACCCATGTCTACTTCGGTTGGGTGGGGGCGTGGGGTTCCGTAAAGGATATCCTGCGCTAGCTCTAGGCTAACCAGAGAGCTGTAGGTGCAAGATATCCCCAGACGTAGCGCTTTCAGGGCCAAAGTTTGATAGTTGCCATCCACGTTGGTGAGAATGCTGGAAGTGGCCATGAGGGTCTCGCTGGTGGAACCATAGGGAAAGATTCCCAACTTCCTCCACACCTCTTTGCGTAGGGGAGGAGCGAATTTTTCCACCATCACCGAGCTCTCGCCCAGAGGCCTGTAGATATCGGAGAGGAAGAAATCCGCCAATTTCAGCGCCCTGGCTCGGTCATCCTCTCCTTCGATTCCCAGGAAAGAGGCAATTTCCTCCAGCTTGGAGGCATCTTTGAGTCGGAAAGGCGTTTTGCCCTCAGCGGTGGCTCTCAGAGTCTTCGCAGCTTCCACCGCGTGATAAGTGTAGGTGGCCATACCCAGGATGTTGCGAAAGAGCATATAGCGCATGGCCGCTCCATCGGCAGTAATCCCGCATACCCCGCGGGGCTTCTGCTCGGTTATACGGCAGGGACCATTGGAGCAAAGCTGGCAGCTTATGCCCCCGGAGCAGAAAGGGCATTTGGTAGACTGCACGAACCAGCGGTCTACCACGTTGGTCAGGCCCTCTTCATGCACTCGTCTATACATCTCCCTCACGCTGGCATGGGCGCTAATCAATTGAGGGTCCAATTTTTCTTCCTCGGCCATCTTCATCTACCTCCTTTTTGATGATAGGTAGAAGCTGGATGGAAAATTTGGCTATCTGACGGAAACACATTGAAACCCTTTGCTGCTTTTCCCCAGCTCCACATCTTTTTAAAGGTTCTTGATCACATCCCCATTGACAGCAACAAATATATCTGTAATATTATACATAGATGTTTTAATACATATAGATTTTATTGTCAAGATGTCTAGATCATATCCATCGAGTGAGAACAAGAGAAGTGCAATGCTCAAGAATGGCGAACCCCTCACTCTGGACGCGGAGAGGTTCGTTCGCGAAGGACCGCTTAAGCGCTTTATCGAGCCCCGCCTCCTTTATCTGATAAAAAAGGTACCAAGCTACGGATACGTGTTGCAGGAAAATATAGGAAAGCTTCCGTTTCCCGGGCCCGCTCCAGATAAAGCAGCGGTCTATCGCGCCCTAAGGGACTTGGAGAAGAGAGGTCTTGTTCGCTCCCATTGGGAACACGGTGAATCCGGTCCCGCCAAGCGAATATATTACATCACGGAAGCGGGGGAGAAAAGGCTAAAGATTTGGGTAGTGGCACTAAAGGAACGCGTCGACATATTGAAGCGTTTCATTGCCATGTGCGAGAGGCTGGAATGATATCCTCCGTTGTTATCTTAGTTTGATTTAAAGCCTGCATTGATGAAAATAGCGATTGATAGGAGACGAAGTGATATCTGAGAAAAGGAATAAGATTTATAAGCTTGCAATGCTTTTGATATCCATTCGCGAAAGGCTGGAATTATGTCTGCCACTGCCATAGCCATCGATTCCCTGGTGATAATTTGCCTCCTGGTCTCTTTCTTCAAAAGCAGGGAAAAAACTAAGATGGCGTTGAGGGTTGCCTTGAACGCCATGAGGCGTTTAGGTCCGAGCATCCTGGCGGTCATTATAATTATCGGATTGATGGTTGGATTCATACCTCCGAAATGGATCGCCTCAGCCATCGGGGGGGAACGTGGTATCCTAGGCATGGTAATTGCCGCCCTGCTGGGTTCGGTGCTTTTCATTCCCGCGCTTATAGCCTTTCCCTTAGCCCGGTCCCTTCTATCCTTGGGAGCGGGGGTCATGGCCATGTCAGCATTCATCACCACACTCACAATGATCGGCTTCGTCTTTCTTCCTCTGGAAATCAGGGAGTTGGGTCGGCGCTTCGCCCTTATTCGCAACGGTTTCAGCCTGGTGGTGGCAATAATCGTCGCGCTGGCCATAGGATTGCTTCATCGTTTCTTACCCCTTTACCCTTGAAATGAGGTGGTTGATATCACGGGAACAATAAATGGTATGAAGGAGCCGGTTTCCAAAACGTCCTGGAGAAAGAGGTTCAGGTGGGATCTCTTAATTTTGATTACCTCCTTTATTGTCGTGTCGTCTCTTTCTTTGCTTAACCCCTTCAGGGGTAGTCAGGCTTTCAGGATATCTTTGGAATACTTCAAGGAGATGATCTTCATACTTCCCGCGGTGATGGTGCTCATGGGGCTATTTGCCGTATGGGTGAGGAGAGAGACGGTAGTCAGGTGGCTAGGAGAAGGCTCCGGCTTCAAAGGCATGTTAATATCCGTTCTTTTGGGCGCCCTGCCCACCGGGCCACTCTACGTGGCGTTTCCCCTGGCGTCTATGCTGATAAAGAAAGGTGCGCGAGTGGCTAACGTGTTACTTTTCCTCTGCGCGTGGGCTTGCATAAAGTTACCTATGGAGCTGGTGGAACTGCAATTCTTGGGATGGAGGCTCACCCTCGCGCGTTTGGCGCTCACGGTTATGTTTATTATCCCCGCATGCTTGATTGGCGAAGTTCTTTACAACCGGGGAGAAGATAAGAGAGGACCGGATTCTATATTTGAATCGCAGGCGGGCGTGGAGAGTATTTGAACCTCGGAGATTCCCGATCGACCGCTTGCCGTCCCTTCCCTTCCCATCCCTTCCCTTATCGGTTCATTTCAGGAATTGGCGAGAAGAAAGACCCCATCTATTTTACGCATATGCGACACGGATTCGAGAACTTCCTAGATACTGGTATCTCGCGAAATTCCCTTTATAAATGCATCTAGTTGCTCAACTGTATATTTTAATAATGTGTAAATAATAAACGACGAGATTCTCGATGGGGATGATGTCCGCGACTGAGAAAACTTCCCATAAATAGTGAGCGCCTCCTCTCTCGCATGACGAGTCGACCCATAAGAAAGTGATATCCAAAGTTGAGAGATATTTGAATCGAGAGTTGTGCATTTTTGCCCTCAATATATGCGCATATACCAAGCTGACTTGGATAAGATGGATGCTATCAAGCTTATAGGCAAGAAGTTTGCAAGAGGTTTTCAAGAAGATGATATTTGGGATGGAGAGAGCACTCACCTTCGATTTCCCGACGTTTTCGATGTCGAGTTCCTTCGAGCCGCCAACGATACAAGGCTTTTGGTTCAAAGGATTTAGCCCTAATGATAGGTATCACGAGAGTGGTGGATTTCAGAGAACAAGCCCTTCAAAGAGAGGTTTTCACGATTGAACGTGGCGCCCTGTGCATAGCTATTTCCCTGGGAAGCTGAGGACTATATATGAGGACTATATAAATACTTATGCGAGTTTATGCGATATGAGCCTTCACTATATAACTGACTGATACTAGATGAAGTCCAGGTAGATACAATTTACGCTCATGCCACTGGATGGCTAACCCAATTATTTCTAATCGTCTGGAGCTTCAAGTGAAGACGCGCGCGAGACTCGGAAAATAGATACCATTTACGCTCATGCCACTGGATGGCTAACCCAATTATTTCTAATCGTCTGGAGCTTCAAGTGAAGACGCGCTTGAGACTCGGCAAGAATTCAATAACATCCGAAGACTCGGGTATATCCGGGGATGGAGCCCTTCCAGTCATGGCGGTCGAAGAATCGATTGAATTTTTCGAAATTGGATGGCCCGATAATATTCAATATTTTTTCCAGCAGCTTCACGTGAGGCCTTATCCGATAATGAATCTTGTTCTTGATAAAGTAAGCGGCTCGGAAGGCTCTGGTGAAACGATGGAATTCCTGCTGAGCTCCCTGGGGGTCATGCACGGCCATGGCGGCTATCTTGCCGGTGGTGATGGCTCCCAGGATGCCGAACCACATCATGGGATCCATAGCCCCGCTGATAGTGCCGCAGAGAATCAGGTTGCCTTGGAAAAGGCGGGGGTTATCGGGAGAGGCTAGGGGAACGGCTCCGGAGACGTATTGCCATTCCTTATGCTCCACTCCTTGGTGGCGAATCATGAAATCCTTATATTTGTTTAGCGCTTCCTCGCTAACCTGCCGAATTGAAAATAACAGGTTGAAATAAAAATTGTTGGCTGAGGAGAGATACCCATACTCGGTGACGCATTCGTCCAGCCAGATCCAGGAAAGGTTGTTAAAACCAATCTCGCCTCTGGAGATCCATCCGTACCAGCGCAGATAAGGGATTCCGAGCATCTCGTAGGCGGAGGGGCTCAGCCCGCAAGCCACGATGGTGCCCGGGGGCAGCTGAGGAATATCCTCTTTTCTCAGGGGTGAGTTAAAAAAGAAATTCACCCCCAGCTTCTTGCATTCGTTGAAGAGCAAAGTGTCCAAGCTTCCTTTGCGATTTCCCCTCTCCACCGTGTACACGCCTTTCACCGGAACATGCAACTCGGTGTCATGGAAGTACCAAGGGCAGTCGAGTAGGGGGTGGAAGACCGAACTTATATCGATGCCGATATACTCGGAAGTGCGGTCAAGGTCTATGGGGGTGGTGTGGGTGGAGGGATTGTAGATGCTGGAGCCTCCATATACTGATTCCCGCTCGTGAATTTCCACTTCCACTCCTTGACGGGCTAGGTTGATGGCGGCGATCATTCCGGACATACCCGCGCCGAATATAACGACCTTTTCCATGGGAACCTCCTTGATTATGACGGTTGGTCATTATTGTAAAAAATCTATCAGGCTAAGTAAAGAAAAAAAGCTCCGTCGTGACCTGGAGGCTTTTAGGCTATCCAACTGCTTATACTAGTAAATAACTATGCTAATCGCTGGTAAGTTATGGAGATAAGAGGGGAATCGAATTAGCGAAGAGGTCTGTGGCCGATCCAAGTTCTTCTCATCCTTTGTTACCTTGTCGTTTCTTAGTCGTTTCTAAGGTGAAGTGGGTTGAGCGACTATCCTTTGATGCCGTCTCCTTTCTTTGTCTTTGCTCTTGACCATTCTTCGTTTTATAATCTCATTTATGGATTTGAAAGAGGCCAATATTAAATTTCACGATGAGGCCAGCGAGGATTACGATCGCAAGTGGGCTATCCGCTTCGATGACGATATGGCCCGTTATGTGCTGGAGAAATTCGAATTGGGGTGCGGGGGGAGACTCCCTCGGAAGGAGCGCATCCTGGAGATTGGCTGCGGCACCGGGTTCGCCATGCTCAACCTGGGACTGGCGGGGGTGCTAGACGAAGCCTGGGGATGTGATATCTCCCAGGGAATGCTGGATATCTGCCAGCGCAACGCGGAAGAGCTCGGTTTCGTCGTTCACTTAGCGCAGGCGGACGCGGAGGACTTACCTTATCCAGACAACTCCTTCGATATGGTAATAGGCCACGCGGTTCTTCATCATCTTCCCGATGTGGACGCCTCCCTCAGGGAGATCCATAGGGTTCTGGAACCGGGGGGTATCTGCATTATCGCGGGAGAGCCCACCATCAGAGGACATCAGATCGCCCGGGTGGTAAAACGCCTCTCCACCTGGGGCATACGGACCTATGCTCGGCTGGGAGGAAGGTTGGGCAAGAAGCCGGTAAAACTTAGGGAGCACCCCGCCATCGTCGCGGACGAGGCCAACCACGAGCTTCAGGAGCTCGAGTACCTGGTAGACATCCATAATTTCAGACCCAAAGAGCTCTGCGAAAAAGCCAGAGGGGCGGGCTTCAAGATCGCCCGTTACGAGACCGAGGAGTTCCTCTCCAGTTATCTGGGCTGGGTGTTCCGCACCGTGGAAGGGAGCGTGAGCGAGGAAAATATCTCGGAACGCTGGTGCTGGGGAGCTTACCGCCTCTACCTGAGGGTGCGCAAGTGGGACAAGATATTATACCGGTATCTCCCCCATGACTGGTTCTACAATCTCGTACTTTATCTGGAGAAATAGAATGCCCCCAGCAGAAAAGAGAGATAAAGGCTCCTCTCCTCAAGGTCTGGTGAGTAGATGTTCCAAGACCCTGAGGTTCATATGGGAGAACAGGATGTACACCCCCAGATATTGGGTTTTCGCCTATCGTTTCCTTCGCTTCAAGATTTTGCACCGCCGCGTGGAGACCGACGGCTTTATCTTCCTGCCCCGGCGCTACGAAATCGTGCTCTCCAAGAAAGGGAGGATGCGCATTGGGCGATGGGTGACTATCGGGAGGAACAACGCCCTGCGCTGCCATGAGGGAGAGCTGATCATAGGCGATAAGACCATCTTCGGCACCGATAATACCATTAATTGCTACGTGGGGGTGTACATCGGCGAGCAATGCCTCTTCGCAGATTCTGTTTATATAGTCGATTTCGATCATAACTATTGGGATCCGGTGATTCCGGTGAGGTCTCAGGGCATCGCCAAGGATCCGGTGCGTCTGGAGGGGGACATCTGGGTAGGGGTTAAGGTCACCATAATCAGGGGAGTGACCGTGGGTCGGGGCGCGGTTATCGGTGCCATGAGCCTGGTTAACCGGGATGTTCCTCCCTATTCGGTGGTAGGGGGCGTTCCCGCCAGGGTGATTCATATGCGACCCCGCCCGGTGGAGTAACCGGTGGCTCGAAGAAGTGGTATAAACCGTCTTGTTCGAGTTTTACCACTGGAATTGATAGTTGAATCCATGGGTGAGCGGCAAGGGCGGGGAATGCTTAGCTAAAGAGGCGAGCGATAAGTGGATCCGACGTGGGAATTGGCTGAGAACCGGTTAAAAAAGCCGTAAGCATGAATATTACGTCATTGAGATTTTTTTGCGAAGAAGGAGGTCGGATTGTCTGAGCTCCGTTTTAATATGGTAACCGGGGAGTGGGTAGTTATCGCCACCGAACGGGCGGCGCGTCCCGACAGCTACGCTAAGAGCGGGAAAAGGGAAACCCCGGAGGCATCACCCTGCCCTTTTTGTCCCGGCTGCGAGAAGATGACCCCCCCGGAAGTTATGGCTTATGCGGATGGCCTGCGGGAACCAGATTCGGTAGGATGGCATCTTCGGGTGGTGCCCAATAAATATCCGGCATTCACCCCGGAGAAAGGCATTGAGACCAAGGAGGGAATGTTTCCCAAGATGCCGGCCCGTGGTTTTCACGAGGTGATTATCAATAGCCCCGATCATTGGATGAGCTTAGGGGAGATGAAGCCGGAGGAGGTAGAACGGGTGTTGCGGGCTTATAAGGATAGGATCCTTTACCTTCGACTCTTCGACTTCGTGAAATACATACAGATTATCGTCAATTATGGTAGGGAGGCGGGGTCATCCATAGAGCACGCCCATTCCCAACTTTTCGCCATCCCTATGATCCCTTCCCTGGTGAGAAGAGAGCTGACACGTTCCCGCGACTGGAAAAGAAAGACGGGAAAATGCCTCTTCTGCGAACTCATGCGGGAGGAGGAGAAGGGGGATAGGTTGCTCTTGACCAACCAAAGCTTCGTTTCATTTTTAACCTTCGCGCCCCGCTATCCCTTCGAATCATGGGTGTTGCCTCGCGATCACCTTTCCCGTTTTGAGGAGATAGAGGAAGGGGATCTTCACTTGTTGGCGGATTTGCTCAACCGTTTATTGAACGCATATTTCCACGCTTTCCTGGACCCCCCATATAACCTGATTCTCCATACTTCCCCCTGCCAGCGGGATACCCAGGATTATTATCACTGGCACCTAGAAATATTGCCCCGACTGAACACCTGGGGTGGTTTCGAAATGGCCTCGGGGATGATCATCACCACCGCGCTTCCCGAAGAAGGGGCGGAATTCCTGCGCGGGCACCTTTAAATTATCTACTTCACTCGCAAGCGCGTGGTCGCGTGGCCAAGGTGGTGGAGGTATGCCATGGTTGCTTTTAAGATCAATGGGTGGGGGCGTCCGTATCATCCTTTTACTTTCTCTACATTGGCGGCGGACGAAGGGCGATGGTGCTCGGAGACTTTAAATAGGTTCCCCTTTAAAGTAACATTTTGATATGCGCGAGAGGAGAGAGAATCTGAAGAGGGAAATCTTCTCCACCAGGCCTTTCGGAATCGTGGATATGTTGCTGGTTCTGGGGGTGGTGGCCCTATCCATCTTCCTCATCGTAAACGTAGCCTCAGGGAAAGATGGTGTGGCCTACACGCTGGTGGTGGAGGCCAACGGAAGGGAGGTCATGCGCGTTCCCCTTACCCAGGAATCCCACTGGTATGAAGTAGAGGGTTACCAGGGCAAGAGCGTTTTTCTGGTGGAGAACTACGAGGTGATGATGGTGGATTCGGCCTGTCCCGACAAGCTCTGCGTGCGCGTGGGGCGCGTGCGTGCTGGTGGCGCTTCCATAGTTTGCCTGCCCAACCGGGTGGTGCTGCGTCTGGAAGGGAACGGTTTTGGACCGGACGTATTTCAGCGGTGAGGCGAGTTCTCGGGAAAGTGGGGGCGAATGGAAACTTCCAAGCGAGTCGGATACGTGGGGTTATTGGTGGCGGTTGGTTTGGTTCTCTCCATCCTGGAAAGCTTTCTGCCACCCCTCTTGCCTCTGCCCGGTGCCAGGCTGGGGTTGGCTAACCTGGCGACGGTCATCGCCCTTTTTTTCTTGGGTCCCCGGGAAGCTCTAGAGGTCACCATCTTCCGCTGTCTTTTAGGTAGTCTGCTGCGAGGGAGTTTCATAGGTCTGGCTTTAAGCCTAAGCGGGGGTGTGGTGGCTTGGTCGGTAATGTCCCTTCTCTATCTGCTTTACCGTGTGCCTTTCAGTATGATGGGAATCAGCATAGCAGGGGCGGTGGCTCACAACTCAGCTCAATTGGGAATGGCTATGTTACTGATCCGTTTTACGGGTATCTATCATTATTTACCATACTTGCTGATAGCCGCTTTGCCCACCGGGTTCCTGGTGGGGATCATCGCCCGTCGACTGGTTTTGGCTTTGGAACAGTATTCCTTTGGTGGCTTAACCGAGTAGGGGAGAAGCGGTTTAAATGAGAGGGATATTTATTTTACATAATGTAGAATATTATTATACTCGAGGAAGCGTGAAGATTCCGGCGTTGCGCGGAATCGATCTTACCGTGGACCATGGAGATTTCGTCGCTTTGATGGGCTCCAACGGTTCGGGCAAGACCACCCTGGCTTATCTTCTCAACGCGATTCTTAAGCCCAGCCGGGGAAGGGTTTTCTCCTGTGGTTGTCCCACTGACGAGAAAGACAAGATTCTTGAGATCAGAGGGCGGGTGGGACTGGTCATGCAAAATCCGGATAGCCAGATCGTCGGCCCCACCGTGGAGGACGATATCGCCTTTGGGCTGGAGAACCTGGGCGTGAAACGGGAGAAGATGATAAGGATTGTGACCGAGGTTATGGACCGGCTGCATCTCAGCCACCTGGCTGGCAGGGAACCCCACCTACTCTCCCAAGGAGAGAAGCAGAGGCTGGCGCTGGCTGGAGTTTTAGCCATGGAGCCCCAGGCGATCATCTCCGATGAGGCCACCTCTTATCTGGACCCCGCGGGCAGGAGAGACGTTTTAGACTATCTCGTAGGGCTCAACCGGGAGAAGGGGGTCACCCTGATTCATATTACTCACAAGCTGGAGGAGGCGCTTCTGGCCAAAAGGGTGCTCGTCCTGCGGGAGGGCAACCTAATTTTCGATGGCTCTCCCGGGAAACTGCTGAGAGAGGAAGCGTTGTTACGGGATATGGGGTGGTCACTCCCACCCTTGATTCGGCTGGCAAAGCTGTTGCGGGAAAAAGGCATCCCTGTTCCCCCAACGGTGTTGAGCCCCAAAGAACTGGTGGAAGCGATATGTCCTTGAGGCTGGAGAAGGTAGGCTTTACGTATCTTCCTGGGACTCCCCTGGAGTTTAAGGCTTTGGAGGGGATAGATCTGGAAATCCATGAGGGGGAGGTGCTGGGGCTGATCGGGCCCACCGGCTCTGGCAAATCCACTTT
>MU158466.1:0-4227 GCA_015711725.1 Candidatus Geothermincola primus
GTTCGGAAGGCGCTCGCTCTCCCGTGACCCCTCGAAGCGGAAAAGGAAGGAAACGGGAATCGATGATTTAACACAGGGGTTTCCTGGTTCAAGATTTCGCCTCTCTTCATCCTCAATTAGCAGCGCGTTAATTTTTATTTTAGATTTTTCTCCACCGTTGCGTTCGGAAGGCGCTCGCTCTCCCGTGACCCCTCGAAGCGGAAAAGGAAGGAAACGGGAATCGATGATTTAACACAGGGGTTTCCTGGTTCAAGATTTCGCCTCTCTTCATCCTCAATTAGCAGCGCGCTAATATTAATTTTCGATTGTGTGGTGCGTAAAGTGTTTCTTCGAATTGTGGCGATAGGATATTTTCGATACCTCGTTTTGGTTCCTTTACGTAATTTTCAGAGTAAGAGTGAGCGAGCCTCAAGATCGCGGCGGCTCCCAACATCTTCTATTTTCGATGCGGTGTGGGCTTTTCTAGGCCTCTTGCGGACATCACCGTCGCTGATTCAAAATTTGGTTAATGTTGATACCATGGTTAAAGGGTGTATTACATGTTGAAAGAGTGTATTATTTTGATAGAAAAAATTTCATAAGAATTATATGTGTTTGCGGATAACTTATGAGTATTCATGGATATGTTCATGAAATATATGGTCAATGGGTGTTGGTCATAATGTTAGGTAACGTAATTGATTAGACCGCCTCTGAACGAGTAGCGATGGGGAATAGAGATTAGGATAAAGAAAATGGATAAAAGCATTTTTAAAGGAAGATAGGGAGATGCTGGAAGAGAAGAGACCGCCGGTGCTCATCGATAAAGCCAAGATAGAGGCGAGGATCAAGGAGTTGGCGCAAGAGATTTCCAGGGACTACGCGGGCAAGGATCTTGTCATAGTTGGCGTTTTGAAAGGCGCGTTCGTCATGCTGGCGGACCTGGTGAGGAAAATAGACCTGCCCGCGCAGATCGATTTCATCGCCGTGTCCAGTTACGGCGCGGATACCAAGTCTTCAGGGGTGGTAAGCATTATCAAAGACCTGGACTTGGACATTCAGGGCAAACATGTGCTGGTAGTGGAGGATATCGTGGATACCGGATTGACCTTGGATTATCTGATGAGGTCCATGCGCGCCCGCCAGCCGGCGTCGTTGGAAGTCTGCGCTTTGCTCAACAAACCGGAGGCGCGCAAGGTGGATTTGGAGGTAAAATATTGCGGGTTCGAAATCCCCCACGTATTCGTGGTGGGTTATGGCTTGGACTACGCGGAGCAGTACCGGCAGCTCCCCTACGTGGGCATACTGGAGGAGAACGCTGCGGAAAGATAGAACCACATCTGGCCTTTTCTTACCTCATCATCCACGCCGCCCCTTTAAGAAGGCGATTGGTTAAAGCGGTAAATATCATATTGCAACAAATGATTATGACATCTTCTCAGGAAGAACCAAGATATAGTTTTAACGGCACAATGACACTATAAGATATTGGTTTCGAACTCCAGTACTTGAGCGGATGTTATAATCATTTTACATTATGTCAATATTTAATTATACAAATTCGATCTCATGAGCACCTCCCGCTAAATGATTAGGGCTGTTGGAACGATGCATATGATATGAGGACGAGATGAGGATGATTATCTATTTTATGCTTACAGGTTGAGGAGTATAATCTGATTTATAAAGGAGAACCTAAGATTGTTAGATTATGAGGGGAACCCAAAGAGAATCCCGAGCGCGATGCTCGATGGGAATAAGACAAAGAAGTATCTAAGATGGGAGTTGATGAATAATTGAACCTTGGAGGCAAGCGTCTGCGGGCGCTGATTTTCTATATTCTCATAGCCCTGGTGGTGATCTTGATCTGGACCAAGTCGCCCGCCCTTTTCAGCAACAAGAAAGTCCACGACCTCTCCTGGTTCCAGGACGCCTTGGCCGCCGCCGAGATAAAAAGCGTGACTATCCTAGATAAGGACCACAAGGTCAAGGGGGAACTGATCAACGGGGAGGAATACGAGGTAAGCTTTCCCGCCGACTATACCGGGGATCTGGTCAACCAGATTGAGGATTACCGCAGCAAAGCCAACAGCTCCAACCCCGAGGTGGCGGAGAAGTACAAGAACTACCTGAACCTCGAAGTGAAGACCGATCCCCAGAAAGGCTTCGATTTCCTAGGGATGCTGATTAGCTGGCTCCCCTTCATCCTCATATTCGTGCTCATGATCTTTCTACTGGAGAGGATGCAGGGAGGCGGGAGCAAGATCATGTCTTTCGGCAAGAGCAGGGCCAAGGTGGTCACCAAGGACCAGCCCAAGGTCACTTTCAAGGACGTGGCGGGCTTGGACGAGGCGGTAGAGGAGCTGCAGGAGATCAAGGAATTCCTGGAGAACCCCTCTAAATTCCAGCAGCTGGGCGCCAAGATTCCCAAGGGGGTATTGCTCTACGGGCCTCCGGGAACTGGCAAGACTCTGCTGGCCAGAGCGGTGGCGGGTGAGGCGGGGGTGCCCTTCTTCTCCATCTCGGGCTCAGATTTCGTTGAGATGTTCGTGGGGGTGGGCGCTTCCCGGGTGCGGGACCTCTTCGAGCAAGCAAAGAACTCCGCACCCGCAATTGTCTTCATGGACGAGATAGACGCGGTGGGTCGGCATCGCGGTGCGGGGCTGGGAGGAGGACATGACGAGAGGGAGCAGACCTTAAATCAACTGCTGGTTGAGATGGACGGATTCGACATGAAGGCGGGGGTCATCCTTATAGCCGCCACCAACCGACCTGACATCCTGGATCCCGCGCTTCTGCGCCCAGGACGTTTCGACCGCCAGATAGTGGTGGATCGACCTGATTTGAAGGGAAGGATAGGTATCCTCAAAGTCCACACCAAGGGGAAGCCCTTGGCTGGCGACGTCAATTTGGAAGTGCTGGCGCGGAGGACCCCGGGATTTACCGGGGCGGACCTAGCCAATCTGGTAAATGAGGCGGCTCTGCTAGCGGCGCGGCATGGCAAAAAAGAGATAGATATGGAGGAGTTGGAGGAAGCCATCGACCGGGTGGTGGCCGGTCCGGAGCGTAGAACCAGGTTGATCAGCGAGGAAGAGAAGAGAATCATCGCTTACCACGAGGCGGGTCACGCCCTAGTGGCCCACATGCTTCCCAACGCGGATCCTGTGCATAAAATATCCATCATACCTCGGGGGCGCTCCCTGGGCTACACCCTTACTCTACCCATCGAGGACAAGTATCTGGTCACCCGGTCCGAGCTGGTGGATGAGCTGGCTATGCTCTTGGGGGGCAGGGTAGCGGAGGAGATGATCTTCGACGAGGTAACCACCGGTGACCAGAACGATATCGAAAGAGCCACTAAGATAGCCCGCCAGATGGTCTGCGAGTTCGGCATGAGCGAAAAGCTGGGTCCCCTCACCCTAGGGCAGAAACAGGGAGAGGTATTCCTTGGGAGGGACTTCGCCTCCCAACCCGACTACAGCGACCAGATCGCCTTCGAAATAGACAAGGAGATACGCCGGCTCATCGATGAGGCACATGAACGGGCTAAAAAGATCCTCACCGCCGAAATAGACAAGCTCCACAAGATCTCCCAGGCGCTCATCGAGCGGGAGACTGTAGAGAAGGAGGAGCTGGAATCCCTGCTCAATTCAGGTGTGTTGCCTATCCCAGCACCGGAGAGCCCAGTAGAAGGCGCACTTGAGATAGAGGGAAAGAGGAGGCGAACTCCCCGAGTCAAGGGAAAACCCGCTATTCAACCCGAATAGCCCTGAAAGACAACAATTATACCATCCCGCGATTTTCTAATCAGACATGTTTACAAGTGCGCCGATTCGGCTCGTGGGAAAAATCGACTTATATGTCTAGGTTATTAATAAATTGGAGACCTCTAAGATTTGTTTGAAGATAAAAAAACGTCATGTCAATATAAAAAAAGGTCATGTCAATAATTCTGCTGAAATCTCTTTGAGGTGGCTTCCCCTCCAGTTCTCGTCCATGTAATCGGCAACCCCGTAAAAGATGCGGTTGGCGGATTCGGCATTGGGGAATATCCCCATGGGATTTGTCCTTCTTCTCGCCTCCCCGAATGCTCTCTCCAAGATGTTGGTTGTCCTTATCTTCTTCCACATCTCCTCGGGGAAGTCGCATGGGTGCAGGCAGTTGTAGAGGCCCTTCTTAAGGCATCTTACCGCTCTCTTCCCCTCTATGATCCACTTGGACATCCAGGCCTTGAAACGCTTCAAGGCC
>MU158466.1:4327-49334 GCA_015711725.1 Candidatus Geothermincola primus
CTTCCACATCTCCTCGGGGAAGTCGCATGGGTGCAGGCAGTTGTAGAGGCCCTTCTTAAGGCATCTTACCGCTCTCTTCCCCTCTATGATCCACTTGGACATCCAGGCCTTGAAACGCTTCAAGGCCTCCTTGCTTTAGGGGGCTGAAAAGATCCGCCGGGCCTCGCCTGTGGTCGGCTTCTGGTTGTGCTTCTTTAGCTTTACGGCCACGTTGCGCATCTTGTGCGCAATCAAGCGCTGCACCTCACGGAAGGGGTAGATCTCCGCTATGGCCTTGAGTAAAGCCGGATTGCCATCGGATATGATGAGCTTGATCTTCTTTCCGGAAAGTCCCCTTGCCTTTAAGGTCGGCCAGAAACCCCTTTCCAGGAGGGTAGGTCCTCGGAGTCCGCCATACTAAAAGGAGAGGATCTCCTTCTTCCCATCCTTCCCTATCCCAAAGGCACAGAGCATCACCTTCTTCTCGACGCCTATCTCCCTCACTTTCTCGCATATGCCGTCCAAAAATAGAAGCTCCACGTCGTCAGAGAGCTCCCGTTCCTGGTAATGCCGGAGCTCTTCCTCTGGGTAGGCGGTGGTCTTGGATACGAAAATTGTAGGGTGGAGATAGAGATGCGAGAAAAATGCCGGAGCTCTTCCTCTGGGTAGGCGGTGGTCTTGGATACCGTCTGGGCCGATACCGGGATGCCGAAGATGTCTTTTGCCACCCCCTTTATCTTGCGGGTGGAGACCCCCAGCAGGAAGGGCTTGCCGACTGCAGCATCTAAGTCCCACCTTCTTCTCGCGTAACGCAGAAGAGGGTGAAGGGTGCGGGGCCCCGGGCGGGCCTGGGGACGGAGAGGTGGGGAATTTGCCCGAAGCGGGTGTTAAGTCCCCTTTTTACAGTGGCCTCCAGGGTCCTTCTCTTTCCTCTGTGCGCTCATACTTGCTTGCCCCCAGCCTTTGCGTGAGCTCCTCTTCCAGGAGCTCTTCTATGAAGGTCTTGAGGGTGTAGGTGATCCTTCCCTCGATCTCCGCCCAGGCCTGCTCCGTGAGGTTCTCGATTAACTCGAGGGCTTCCTCTTCGGTCTCAATCTGGTACTCTTGCATTGGGGTGCTCCTTTCTTTAAGGTTGCTTTCTTTCTGAAAGGAAAGCACCTCGTCTGAATTTCAGCAAGATATTTTACGTGACCAGCTAAGTATAAAAGGGATAAATGAATTGCGGATTCAGTTTATAAGTATCTGATATCCTTAAAAACGGAATCATAGCGTTTAATTAAGTATGGGCAACTCAACTATATAACGTTACTTTTGCCAACCATCTGTTCAATTCCGTCTAGTAAAAATAGCTCAAGCATGAAGGTATAAATTGCGAGTTCTTTTGCTCTTTAGGAAAGCATATTATAATTAGAGACTGTCATGGTTTTCTACCTTAACCAAAAGGGAGTCAGCCTTTTTAGCTAATCCCGCTCGTTATTACAGGAGGATAGCTTGGACAAGGAAAAGATCATCGAGGGCGTGAAACTGCTGTTGGAAGGCATCGGCGAGGATCTGGATAGGGAGGGATTGAGAAGCACACCGGAGAGGGTGGCTAATATGTACGAGGAGATACTTTGCGGCATGAAGGTGGAGCCAACCTCGGTCATTCAACCCATGTTCGCGGAGGAACATGACGAGATGATCGTGGTGAAGGATATCCCCTTATATTCGGTGTGTGAGCATCACCTCATGCCCTTTCTGGGCAAAGCCCACGTCGCTTATATTCCTGGGGACGAGGGTCAGATAACCGGCATCAGCAAGCTGGCGCGAGTGGTAGATGTCCTCTCCAAGCGGCTGCAGGTGCAGGAGCGTCTGACCACCAGCATCGCCGATACCCTAGTTCAGGCTTTAAGGCCCAAAGGAGTTCTGGTGGTGATCGAGGCGGAGCATCTCTGCATGTCCATGCGGGGAGTGAAAAAACCCGGCTCCATAACCATAACCTCGGCGGTGAGAGGGACTTTCCACACCAACGCCGCCTCCCGGGCGGAGGCCATGGCTCTGATTCGTAACAAAGTGTAAAATTACATTATGTCATTATAGAGGTGTGGGTTGAGGTTTAACGCGCGCTTGGTGAAAGTGGACTCCATTGAGGAGGCGAAGAGACACCTGGAGGATATTGGCCCCAGCGATCAGGGTTTCGGCATCATGCTCCCTAAGTTGCGCCACTACGTGGTGAGGGTGGATGGGTTAGATACACGAGCCGCCAATATCATCAAACAGGACATGCTCTCCATTGGGGGGGAGGTATCCCTGCCCCGGAATGTCTTTGAGTTTCAAGGGGAAAGGACCTCCGCGCTGATTTCGGGCACTCTCAAACAGTTCGAGCTTCTATTGAGCAAACTTACTTATCAGCCTTTCGGGTTGCGCAAACTGAGAGATGAATTAGCGGCTCTCCTCGAAAATCTGGAGAAAAACCAGGGAAGGAGACTTCGTCTGGGGAAAACCATCTTTCCTCTAGACCAGCGCACCCTGATCATGGGAGTGGTCAACGTCACCCCGGATTCCTTCTCCGACGGGGGGAAGTTCTTGGATCCCCGCGACGCCGTGGAACACGGAAAACGGCTGGTTCAGGAGGGTGCGGATCTGCTGGATATCGGGGGGGAATCCACTCGACCCGGTTCCCAGTTTATCTCCCTTGAGGAGGAGATCGATCGGGTGATTCCGGTGCTGGAGAGATTACTTAAAGAGGTGGATGTTCCCGTCTCCATCGACACCACCAAGGCGGAAGTCGCCCGGCGAGCGTTGGATCTGGGGGTGGCGATGGTGAATGACATCAGCGCCTGTCGGCTGGACCCGGAGATGTTGCCGCTGGTGGCGGAACGCCAGGTGCCCGTCTGCCTCATGCATATGCAAGGTTTGCCCAAGGATATGCAGGATAACCCGGTATACGAGGACTTGATGGGCGAGATCATCCTTTTTTTAAGGGAGCGAGCCCAGGCGGCCATGGACGCCGGGGTGGATCCCCAAATGATTCTGGTGGATCCGGGGATAGGCTTCGGCAAGACCCTGGAGCATAACCTGGAAATCCTGAGGAGGCTAGGGGAGATCAGGAGTCTGGGTTTCCCCATCGTTTTGGGCACCTCCCGGAAATCGTTTATCGGTAAAGTTTTAGATCTGCCGGTAGAGGAGAGGCTGGAGGGGACCGCTGCCTCGGTGGCGTTGGGGATCGCTTGTGGGGCGGATGTGGTGAGGGTGCACGATGTCAAGGAGATGTCCAGAGTGGCCAGGTTAGCCGACGCTATACTGGGCAAGAAGGGCGCTTATCAAGAAAGATAGGTCGATAGGTAAAGAGAGGGTCCATGGGAAAAGCGCAGAAGCTGAAAAAACAACGTCGGGAAGAGGAAAGGCGTAGGGAAGAGGAGAAAAAGCGTAAGCGAAAAATGATCTTCCGATGGTCGGTGATCGGCGCGCTTATTCTGGCGGTTTTAGGAGGGATAATTTATCTCATCGTGATTAACTTACCGGTGTACGTGGATCAGATGGTAATTGAGATGGACAAAGGGGAGATCGTCATCGAGTTGAAGGAGAAGGACGCCCCCGAGACCTGTCAACATATTAAAAAATTGGTTAACTACGGGTCCTACGACTGCACACGTTGGTATGAGGTTGTGGAACAGGCGGCGCTCACGGGCTTGCAGGGGGTGGACCCCACCGCCAACGCGCCGGACCCGGAGATTCTCCGGCAGGCGAGCGAACTAGACGCCCAGGCGGGAACGGTGAACGATGAGATCGCCCTGCCCAACATAAGGGGAGCGGTGGGCATGGCCAAACCCAGCGATCCCCAAACCGGGGAACCCCTACCTAACAGCGCCACGGCGGAGTTCTACATCTTAAAAGATGACGCTCCCTATCTGGATCCCAACTTCACCATCTTCGGCGAGGTGGTGGAGGGAATGGATGTGGTGGATATGATCATTCAGGGGGAACCCATCGAATCCATATCCATCGATGATGAGAACAAGGAGATGGTCATCGATTCCTTAAGTGGAAGGATTATCATCCAGCTACGGGATGACGAAGCCCCGGAAACGGTAAAGCATATCCAGGAGCTAGTGGGAAAGGGCTTTTACGATAATCTCAATTGGTACCGGGTGGAAGACTTCGTGATTCAGACCGGGAGTCACGCCCGCTCCCTGGAGGAGAGATCTAAGGGAACCACCGACCCCAACAAGGCTATCGAGGAGCAGAAGACGGTAAAGGACGAGATCAAGCTCCCCAATGTGAGGGGAGCGGTGGGAGTGATTAAACGGGTCAACCCTCAAGCGGTTCAAGAGGGAGGGGATCCCTACATTCCCGACAGCGCCCAGGGAGAGTTCTTCATCTTGAAGGCGGACCTTCCCGGCGCCCCTAGATTTACTGTCTTTGGGGAGGTGGTCCAGGGCATGGAGGTGGTAGATGAGATCGCGCAGGACGATCCCATCAACAAAATATATATACGGAGGGTGAATAAGAAATCATGATGAGCAGGGTGGTGGTCAGAGATTTGCGGGTATTCGGATTTCACGGTTGTCTCCCCCAGGAAAGAGAGAAGGGGCAGAATTTCCTGGTGGACCTGGAGATGGAATACGATTCAACCTTGGCCGCCCAGGATGATGAGCTCTCTGCAGCTCTCGATTACGACCGGGTTGTAAATGAGGTTCACGCCATAGTCGCAACCGAAAGATACAATCTTCTGGAAGCCCTAGTTACCCGGATAGGCAACTACCTTCTTGATTGGGAAGGGGTAAGCAAGGTGTGGGTGCGGGTGAAGAAGCCGGAGGCGCCGCTGATCCATCCCGTGGGCTGGGTGGGGGTGGAGTCCACTTTCTTCAGGGAGAATCGTTAAAAGCTTAAACCTGAATCATATAAAGGTCATATTAACGGTGAATTGTAAATTCTCGCATTCGGCGGTTATCGCCTGTGACAAAGGGATAGAGGAGGGCTTGAATACCATTTTCGGTTTAGTTTTACTGGGAGCTGGGTAATCAAATGAAAATCTGGATTCACGAGTGGTGCATGGCGAGATTTAATCATGGGGGTTATTGAATGAATAGTTGGGAAGTGGCTTACCTGGGTTTGGGAAGTAACCTGGGGGAACGGGAAGCCAATCTGAGGAAGGCGATGAAGATGTTGGAATCCACGGGTGAGGTGAGGATTATGCGGCGTTCCTCGGTTTATGAGACCAGCCCGGTGGGCTACGAGAATCAGCCAGATTTTCTCAACATGGTGGTCCAAGTAAAGTCGTGTCTGAAAGCCAAGGAACTGCTACACCACTGCCTGGGAGTGGAGGAGCGGATGATGCGCGAGAGGTTAATTCGTTGGGGCCCCAGGATTATAGATATAGACCTTCTTCTCTACGACAACCAAACCTTTAAAGATTCTGAGTTGACCTTGCCCCATCCGGAGATGATTCGTAGGGCCTTCGTGCTGATTCCCCTCCTGGAACTTGAGCCCGAGCTGGTCATGCCAGATGGAAGCAGCGTGAGCGAGCACCTGGCGAAACTGGACGAGGAAGCGGTGAATGGGGTAAAGGTTTGGGGGGTGGTGGAGTGAAAGGGCGGGATCGTTTCGTTATCATCGGCGCAGGAAAGGTGGGAACGGCTATAGGCCACCTCCTGCATGAGAAAGGCGAAGAGGTGACCGTGGTGGTCTCCCGCAGCGAGGAGTCACTCAAGCGATCATCAACATTTTTACATGACGTTATATTTACCACGGACTTGTTAGACGCCAAAGGTAAAGGCAATAACTTTCTCATCACCACACCCGACGATCTCATCGCGGATATTAGTCTGGATTTGGCGTCCATGGACATAGTAAAAAAGGGACACCGGGTGGTGCATATGAGCGGCGCTCTGGGTCTAGACGTACTAGAGGCTTGCGAGGAGCGGGGAGCGGAGGTGATGAGCATTCATCCCCTGCAGACCTTCGCTGACGTGCGGGCGGCGGTGCGCAAGATTAGGGGAATCGCCTTCGCCATAACCGCGCGCGGAGAGCGCGCACGGGGGTGGGCGGAGAGTTTGGTGAGAGCCTTAGGGGGAGAGCCGGTGATTCTTGCGGAGGAGGACAAGCCCCTCTATCATATAGGCGCGGTAATGGCTTGCAACCTGCTGGTGGCTTTGGAGCATATCGCCGAGCTCATCTATCAGGATATCGGGATGGAGGGCAATCAGGCTTTGCGTGCATTGTTGCCCCTCATCACCAGCACCGTGGACAACCTGCGCCATCTTGGCACGGAGAAGTCCCTAACCGGACCCGTTGCCAGAGGGGATATCGGGATTATACGGCGTCATCTGGAAGTGTTGGAGGAGAAGGGAACGGAGGCTATGATGAAAGCATACGTATCCTTGAGCCTTTATGCCCTAGACCTGGCCAGCGGGGTTTTAAGCAAGTCCCGGGCGGATGAGATAGAGGAGCTGCTCCGCCATTACCTGTGATCTTCTTATATTTCTGGCGAAAAAGCCGATATGGCAGGAATTGAAACTTTACCATAGATGGTACGATCGGCTGAGTACGGGGGTAGAAGATGCAAATTTTCACCGAAGCGAGGGAGATGACCGCCGCGGTAAAGAAGTGGCGTGCCTCGGGCAAGACGGTGGGCTTAGTTCCCACCATGGGATATTTTCACCAGGGCCACCTCTCGCTGATGCGCCGAGCGCGAGAGGAGAACGATGTAGTGGTGGTGAGCCTTTTCGTCAATCCTCTGCAGTTCGGACCCCGGGAAGACTTGGATATCTATCCCAGGGATTTCCAACGGGACCGCCAGCTGGCGGAGGAGGTGGGGGTAGACTGCATCTTTTTTCCTTCGGTGGAGGAGATGTACCCTCAACCCTTTCTCACCAAGGTGGTGGTGGGAAAGATCACCGAGGTGATGTGCGGAAAGGCTCGTCCGGGTCATTTCGAGGGCGTGACCACCGTGGTGGCCAAACTATTCCACATCATCCCCGCTGACCGCGCGTATTTTGGCCAGAAAGATGCCCAGCAGGTTAGAGTCATTCAGAAGATGGTGGAGGATTTGAATTTCGATATCGACATCAGGATCTGCCCCACCGTGCGCGAGGAGGACGGTCTCGCTGCCAGCTCCAGAAATGTCTATCTCAGCGGCGAGGAAAGGGAGAGAGCCACCTTGCTCTACCGTTCCCTGGAGAGGGCTCAGCGAGTGATTGAGCGGGGGGAGAGAAGGGCCGAGGCGGTAGAGAAAAGCATAAGGGAAATGCTGGAGGGGCAGCCGGGAATAGACCTGGAGTACGTGGCCGTTTATAATAACATTGATTTGGAGCCTGTGGAAATTTTACAAGGTGAAGTGCTTATCGCTCTAGCCGCTTGGGTGGGCGGAACGCGTCTAATAGATAATGTTCTGATAAGGATTGACGATAAATAACGGTGAGGCTTGGGTTTGTGAGAGCGGTATTGGGTTGGAAAATACGGGATGATAAAAGTATATTTAAGTTGATAGACAGGCGGTTAATTGGTGGGAGACTAAAGAAATTTTAAGGAAGAAGCAGGCGGCGGTGATTTCGACATGCAGAGAATCCTTCTGAAGAGCAAGATACACCGTGCCACGGTGACCGAGGCGGATCTGCATTATGTGGGCAGCATTACCGTGGATAGCGAGCTATTAAAGCAGGCTGATATCCTTCCTTATGAGCGGGTGCAAGTGGTGGATATAGATAACGGCAACCGCCTAGAAACATATATCATAGAGGGGGAGGCGGGCTCTGGGGTAGTCTGCATCAACGGCGCGGCTGCCAGGTTGATCCATAAAGGAGATAAAGTGATCATCTTCTCTTTCTGGGTCATAGATGATGAAGAAGCCGCCAAGGTGAAGCCGAAGATTCTCTATGTGGACGAGGACAATCGAATAATCAAGGTGGAAGACCACGTAGCGCCCGATGACATCTGCTAAGCGACGCCTACCTTTCCCCTTGTTTTCCCTATGCCGGGAGGCGAGCACTTGTCTAGAGACGATCAGTTGATAAAGAGTATAGCCGAGCTAAAGAAAAGTCGTGAAGCTATCATTCTGGCTCATAACTATCAGAGAAGCGAGATCCAAGAGATAGCCGATTTCACCGGTGATTCCCTGGGACTGGCTAGGCAGGCGGCGGCAACCCAGGCACGGATAATCGTCTTTTGTGGGGTACATTTCATGGCGGAGACCGCCAATATCCTCAGCCCGGAGAAGATCACCCTTCTGCCCGATCCGGAAGCCGGGTGCCCTCTAGCCGACACCATCACCGTGGAGGATCTCCGTGATTTGAGGAAGAAACATCCCAGGGCGGTGGTTATCACCTATGTCAATTCTAGCGCGGCGGTAAAGGCGGAGAGCGATTACTGTTGCACCTCCGGCAACGCCGTTCAGGTGGTAAAGGCGGTGGAGGCGGAGGAGATTATCTTCGCTCCCGACCGCAATCTAGGAAAATACGTGGAGAGGATGACTGGCAAGAAATTGATCATCTGGGAAGGATGCTGTCCGGTGCACGATAGGATTACCCGGGAACAAGTGGAAAAGCTTAAGAAGGAACATCCACATGCCCTCTTCGTGGCTCACCCGGAGTGCCGTCAGGAGGTGCTGGAATTGGCGGATAAGGTAGCCAGCACCACCGGTATTTATGAGTTCGTCCGCGAAACCTCCGCAGGGGAGATAATCGTGGGATCGGAACGTGGAATGCTCTATCGCCTGGAGAAGGAGAACCCGGCTAAACGATTTTATTTTCCCTCGGAGGATACCATCTGCCCCAATATGAAATTAATCACCCTGGAGAAGGTCTTGAGATCCCTGGAGATACTGGAGCCACGCGTAGAGGTGCCCGAGGAGGTCCGCCTGCGTGCTTTGAAGGCGGTGGAACGCATGGTCAGCATTGGTTGAGGGAATGCCATCCTTTTCCGCTCAATTACTGGTATAACGTTGAAGAGGTGAGTTTGGGGGCGATCTTTTGCCCAGGTATCTGATAAATTTCTCCCTCAAAAACTTACCGGTGGAGCATTTTCCCGTGGTAGTGGTGGGTAGCGGGGTGGCGGGGCTCTCCACCGCGCTGGCGGCCGCCCAGAACTATCCCGTCGCTATACTCACCAAGACCACCCTTTCCCAGACCACCACCATTTTCGCCCAAGGAGGGATCGCCTCGGCTCTGGGACCGGGCGACTCTCCCGAACTGCACAAAAGAGATACCATGGAGGCGGGAAAGGGCCTCTGTGAGGAGGCCATGGTGGATATCCTGGTTCGCGAAGGGCCAGACAGGGTTAGGGAGTTAATCGAGGACATCGGCGCTCACTTCGATCAGGTGGATGGGAGATTATCCTTTACCAAGGAAGGGGGGCATTCCAGAGCCCGGGTGGTTTACGCCAAAGGCGACGCCACCGGATCGGAGGTGGAAGCCAGCCTGGCGCGTTTTATCCGCAACGAGGAGCACGTGGCGATATTCGAAAATTATTATGCCATCGACGTGGTCACTGACGACCACGGCTGTAGGGGACTTTTAGCCATGGATTGCGAGAAAGGGGAGATTCGCTTCTTCGATTCCCCCTCGGTGGTATTGGCCATGGGGGGCATGGGGCAACTCTTCGCCGTGACCACCAATCCGGCTATCTGTACCGGTGACGGAGTGGCCATGGCCTTGCGCGCGGGCGCGGAAGTGGGCGACCTGGAGTTCGTGCAGTTCCATCCCACTTCCCTTCACCTTCCGGAGACGCCCCGCTGGTTGATCAGCGAGGCCATGCGGGGCGAGGGAGCTTATTTGATAGATCAATCCGGGCGCAGGTTCATGCTGGACGTTCATCCCCTCGCCGAGCTGGCTCCCCGGGACGTGGTGGTGAACGAAATGGTCAGGGTGATGAAGGAACTGGATGTGGACCACCTGCTCCTGGACGCAACCCGTATTCCCGCGGAAAAACTGAAGAAGCGCTTTCCCACCATCTACCAGCACTGTATGGAGGCGGGAATTGATATTACCCGCACGCCAATTCCGGTGTCCCCCGCCGCCCATTACATGAGCGGAGGGGTGCTGGTGGATGAGTTTGGCCAAACGCTAGTGCCTGGACTGTACGCATGCGGGGAAGTGGCTTGCACGGGAGTGCATGGCGCCAACCGGCTGGCATCCAACAGCCTCCTGGAGGGACTGGTGTTCAGCCGTCGCATAGGCGAGGCTATCTGTCGCAGATTAGAAGAAGTGGGATGTCGCCTCGAGCCCCTGGAGCTGGAATATGTCTTTGAGCGGAAAAAATCAATCGTCTCCGCCAAGCTGGTGCGGGGCTTGATCCAGCAACTGATGCAGGACAGCATGGGTTATCGGCGAAATAAAGAGGGATTGAACGAAGCGGAGCTTTTCCTCCAGGAAGACACAGGTATTCTTGACGCCGAGTATCATACTCCTGGGGGATTCGAGATCCAGAACATGCTTACCCTAGCTCAGCTGATGGTAGAGGCCGCCCTCGCCAGGGAGGAGAGTCGGGGATGTCACTTCCGCACCGATTTTCCCCATGAGAGGGAGGAGTGGAGGAAGCATATCGTCTTCCGCAAGGAAGGAAGGAACGCGGTGATGCTTACCAGGCCTGTGGGTTGCCTATTCGCGGGTAAACAATGATTGGGCGGCGGGAGCGACAATTAAAAATACGGCGCGCGAATCGAGCTTTACAAAAAAATAACTAGACGAAAATTAAACAAAATGATAATTTACTTATTGTAAAAAAATAATCGACCTCTACCCCTCATAAAAGGAAAAGAACCTGGTACGGCGAAATAAAAATTAAGAAGCGGCTTTAGGTGTTGTATAGCATGTTTGACTTTTTAATTATTTAGGGGCATGGAAGCTGAAGAGAAGAGGCGCATGCTGGATACCGTGAGGATTGCCCTTGATGAGGACCTCGCCAGCAAGGGTGACATCACCTCGCTGGCGCTCTTCACTAGGGAGGATAAGGGTGAGGCGAAAATTTTGCTCAAACAGGACGGAAAGATCGCGGGCCTGCCCGTAGCCGCCTCCGTCTTTCATCTGTTGGATCGGGAGGTGAGATTTACCCCTCAGGTTACCGAGGGCGACCTGGTGGCCTCAGACACGGTTATCGCCCGGGTGGAAGGGGCGCTAATCTCTATTTTGGAGGGGGAGAGGACCGCCCTTAATTTCCTGCAGAGACTCTCCGGCATAGCCACCATGACCCACGAATTCGTAAGAAAAGCCAGCCCTTACGGAGTGGTGGTGCGAGATACCAGAAAGACCGCCCCCGGGTTGCGCTTTCTGGAAAAGTACGCGGTGAGGGTGGGCGGAGGGGCGAATCACCGCATGGGGCTTTATGACGCGGTTCTCGTCAAGGATAATCACATCAAGGCGGTGGGGGGAATAGGGATGGCCGTGCGCTTGGTTCGGGAGGAATACGGAGGAAAATACCCCGTGGAGGTAGAAGTTGACGATCTCGACCAGCTAGAGGAAGCCATAAGTGCGGGAGCCGACATAGTGATGTTGGACAACATGAAGCTGGAAGATATCCGCAGGGCGGTGGAGATAACGTCGGGAAGGATCCCTTTGGAAGTATCCGGAAGAGTGACCTTGGAGCGGGTGGGGGAGATCGCCGCCACTGGGGTGAACTTCATCTCAGTGGGAGCCATAACCCATAGCGCGCCCGCCCTAGATATATCCCTGGAAATAATCTAACCGCGAGCTCCCTTGTTGAATATTTTCATTATGTAAAAGGTATTCTCTCTCAAACCTTAACTCTGTCTAAAGGGATTATTCCCATGGCGATTAAGTCTATTGTCAGTGACAAAAAGGAATTCAAAGCCAAACCTTAACTCTGTCTAAAGGGATTATTCCCATGGCGATTAAGTCTATTGTCAGTGACAAAAAGGAATTCAAAGCCAAACCTTAACTCTGTCTAAAGGGATTATTCCCATGGCGATTAAGTCTATTGTCAGTGACAAAAAGGAATTCAAAGCCAAACCTTAACTCTGTCTAAAGGGATTATTCCCATGGCGATTAAGTCTATTGTCAGTGACGATATAATAGGTAACGATTAGTCTTGTTTGATTATTCCTGAATCGAAAGATAGATATAGGGCATGGAAACGTTTTCCCCTCGTCAAAAAGCCATCTTTGCGAGCAAGCGCTTTGCGCCCGGTTGGCGATTCTGCCCGCCTAAATTATGTTTATACGCATTGTTAGATTTTCCGAGAGTCATGCCAAGCAGAGGTTTTTGTGGGCGATAACATCCGTTTGGTGAAGAAGATTTATTCCGAGACGCAATAATTGTTTATTGGCTTCTTCTCGAGATCGTCATTCGAGATAAAACCCGCGGCGGCTCTGATCACTCGTCAATCCCTCGGTTATCCCGATAGAGCAACCACAAACCGTGCAGGGTGAGCAGGGGATCATGAATCTGAACGGTCTTGCACTCCTCCACCACCACCTCGGCCAATCCGCCGGTGGCGATCACCTTGGCGTTGCCCCCCAGCTCCTTCTGGAACATCTCCACCAAGCGGTCCACCTGGCCGGCGAAACCGAAGATAATGCCCGACTGAACGCTCCAAACGGTGTTCTTGCCTATTGGTCCGGGAGGGGTGGTCATCTCGATCCTGGCTAGGCGCGCCGCCCTCTGAAAGAGAGCCTGGGCGGATATGTCCACTCCCGGGGCGATGGCGCCGCCCAAGTATTCCCCTTGCGCGGAGATGGCATCCCAAGTGGTGGCGGTTCCGAAGTCTACCACTATCGAAGGGCCGCCATAGCGGTCGTAGGCGGCGATAGCGTTAACGATGCGATCGGGCCCCAGTTCACTGGGGTTGTCGATGAGGATGGGCATTTTTATATTCACGTTGTGCCCCACGATCAAGGGCTCAAAATCCCAGAGGTTCCTGGTCATATGCTCTAAAGCGGAAGTGCATGAGGGAACCACCGAGCTGACTATGATCCCGCTGAAATCGTCGAAGGTCAGCCCTTTGAGAATAAGGAAACCCTGGTAATGGAGGGCGAGTTCGTCGCCGGTGGTGTTGGCGTTGGTGGATATTCGCCAATGGTGAAGCAGGTCATCCCCGCAATAGACGCCGATAACCGTTTGCGTATTTCCCACGTCGATGGCAAGAAACATAAATATATTTTATACAAATCCCCGCGGCTTGTCATGCGTCCTGCTTTATCCTTTACCTCAGCTCGTTTGATCTTTTTATTTTCCATGCCCCTTTTCGTCGACGGTTATCCCGAAATAAAAGTTTCTCCCGCCATCGAATGTATTAGATATTTTGTCGCATCTTTTCGCCGACGGTTTTTGCCCGCGGAGTACCGCGCTTTTTTCAATAGATGGCGCGCAAAAGGGAGGTTTTTCGGGAATTCGCCAACGCCTTTTTCGAAATGTTCGCGCCATCCCAGCTATCCCAGCCGAGCTATGATGATATCACGAACATGAATCACCTAGTCCTCGTTTTTCTTCCTCATGGACAAACGGGGCTTGGACCCATGAATGATGTCTATCTTGGGTTGAGAAGGCTTGACTTTTCCCGCTTCGCCGTCTATCTCTCAGCGAATCTCAGCGAACAACGCCTATCCTGGCTGGTCGGAACGTATAGAGCTGATTTATATGTGAATGCGTCAAAAAGATTAAATATTTGTTAAAATAATAATGATAGGTACTGAAAGAAGGGCTTTTAAGGCGATGACTTGAGTCCTTTTTGGTATATACCCCTGGAGTGGTATTTTTATTGACATAAATGCTGCTTAAAGCTATTATGTTACAGGATATATAGAGCTTAAAAGGCGCAGAAAGAAGCGGCTTTGAGTGGCCGCGAAAAGCGGTTTCTGGTTCGGGATCCGTGCGAAAGAGGATAAAGCGACATGGTAAAGATCAAGGGCAAGAAGAAGGAAAAGGAGCAGAGAAAGGAGCAGAGGAAGGAGTCCAAACAAGCCAGGAGAAAAGGCAAGGAATTGCCCAGGCAGCTGGAGGAGAAGTGGATCGGATCCAGAAGCGAGGTGTTTACTCGCATTATTGCGAAGGAGACGGAGATACGAGCCAAGACCGCTGAAGAGAGGCGCAAAGCGGAGCGTTTAGTCGAGGACGCCAAGGGAGAAGCGGCCACCATCAAACGCGAGGCGACCATGGAGGAGATCGGCCGGGATTATTACGAGAAAGAGATGGAGAGGGCGCGGCATGAAGCCGAGGAAGTCAGAAAGCAAGCGGAATTAGAAGCGATTAAGCTGAAGCAAGAGAGCGCCGTCAAAATCGATGAGGCCGTGGAATTCGTGGTCAGGTGTATATGCCCCGTGGAAACTGATTCTAAGTGAATTCCTTCCACTACCCTCCATCATTTATCGTGTGACTTCAACCAGTCGAGACAAAAACTGCCCGAAGGACAAAGTAGTCAGGGTATGAAGGGGAGATAGAGAATGCTAGTAAAGATGTCGAAAGTGGAGATAGTGGGCATAAAGAGCCTCTTCTTCGAGGTTCTTGAGACCCTGCAAGATTTGGGTACCCTGCATCTCGAGGATATCTCCAAGAAGAAAGGACCCCGTTACGCATCGTTAGTTTCCATGGAGATGGACCCCGCCCTGGAAGAGGAGAAAGGCAAGCTCCAAAATTTATCCATGCGCAACAACGCCCTTCTAGCTGAACTTACCCCTCCGATTGACAAGGTATCCAGAAAGGCGGTTCAGGAACAGTACAAACAGTTCGAGAACAAGAAACTGGAAGACATCGCGGAAATAGTAGAAGAGGAGGAGGCTTCGCTCAAGGACCTCATCAGGGTCAAACAAGAGCTGGAAGTGGAACTATCCAGACTCTCCAAGTATGAGCCCATCGTGAAGAAAGTGTATCCCTTGGCTTCCCAGATAACCACTTCGGAAAATTATACCTCCATAGCCCTTCTGGTGGAGAAGAAATATGTCGCGGTGCTGGACTACATTCGCTCGGAGCTGGAGAAGATCACCAATAAACAGTGTGAGGTGCACTCCGCGAAGGTGGATGAGGATACCTACGCCGCCATCGTTATCTTCAACAAGATATTTTCGGAAGCGGTGCACAATTTCCTAGCTTCCGAAAACGTGAATCAAGTGCGGCTTCCCAGCGAGTTCGCGGACCGCCCTTATGAGGAAGCTCTCAGAGAATTGGAGGCACGCTACAAGGAGATTCCTCCCCGTCTGGAGATGGTGCAGAAGAAGATAGATGAGATATCGGAGCAGTGGTACACTAAACTTCTCGCTTTGAAGGAGTACTTAGCCGACCGCATCGCCTCAATAGATGCTATTCCCAAGTTTGGCCAAAGCGGGCACGCTTTTGTTATCACCGGGTGGATGCCCCAGGACAAGGTGGAAGAGACGCGCAGAGTTCTGGATAAGAAGTTCGGGGGCAAGGTGGAGCTAACCGAGGAAGTGCCTACCCATGAGGATTTGGAACACGCGCCTGTGGCGCTGCGCAATAATCCACTGGTCAAGCCCTTTGAGTTCATCTACGCCCTGATCCGTCCCCCACGTTACGGGGCGCTGGATCCCACCTTCATCGTGGCCATCTTCTTCCCACTGCTCTTCGGTTTCATGCTGGGGGATATGGGTTACGCGCTGGTGCTATTTGCCCTCTCCTTCCTCATCAAGTACATCTTAAAGAAAAGACAGAGCAGGAGCGCGATCATCCCGCTCTTCACCAACGTGCTGCTGATTTGCTCGATCAGCTCCTTCGTGTTCGGGTTGCTCTATTTCGAGTTTTTCGGCGATCTGCTCTTCCGCCTGATCTGGGGCAAGGAATATCACCTGGTCTGGAAGTGGGGGGTCACCGGCAACGGGGAACCCTGGGGATGGCCCCTGGAGAGGGCCGCCCAGGAAAACGCGGATCTTTTCAAGATCTTACTCGTGGCCGTCTTTGTCATCGGAGCGATTCAGATGAGCGTTGGCCTGATCGTGGGTATTATTGACCGAATCAAAGAAGGCAACCGCAAACATGCCGTGGAGAAGTTGGGTTGGCTCTTGGTTATCCTGGGACTATTCTTCGCTTTCTTCAGTCTTTGGGGAGTAAAGAGCTTGGGGAGAACTGGAGCGCTAATCGGTACCGCTGTCGTCGTTGTGGGAGTGGTGATGGCGTTTTGGACCGGAGGCTTTGGGGGAGGAATCGAGGCGGCCCTTATATTCGGCAATATCCTCTCCTATGCCCGTCTTTATGGTATAGCGCTCGCCTCGGTAATTCTCGCCAACGTCTCCAACCAGTTGGGAGCTAGGTTCTCGGGGGTGTTGATTCCCATCGGCATAATCGTAGCCCTGTTGCTGCACACTCTGAATATCGCCCTGGGGGTGTTGAGTCCTTCCATTCAGTCCCTGCGTCTCAACCTGGTGGAGACTTTTACCAAGTTCTATGAGGAATCGGAGGAAGAATACAAGCCTTTCAAAAAAACAGGAGGTGAATAGTTTGGAACTAGGACTTATCGCGATAGGGGCAGCGTTGGCCATCGGGCTCCCAGCTATCGCCACAGGGTGGTCCCAGTCCAAGATCGGAGCCGCTATGGCGGGAGCGCTGGCGGAGAAACCGGAACTTACGGGTACCGCAATTATCATGATCGCCATACCAGAGACCATGGTGGTTTTGGGATTCGTTATCGCTTTCCTTATCACAGGATTGAAACCCAAGGAATGACCATGGGAGTGGATGCCCATTAATATGTTGATGGTTTTGTGCGGTTTATGGGAGTGAACCCATGTCCATTGAAGATATCCTACAGGCTTTAGATGATCAGTGTAGGGAAGAGTGCCAGGAGATATTCCAGAAAGCTCAGAGCGAGGTGGAGGAGATTCTGGCTAAAGCCAGATTAGAGGCCGAGGAGATCCGTCAGTCCAAGATGGATAAAGTGAAGATGGAGGTGGAGAACGAGAGGGCTTCACTATTCTATTCCGCGAGGCTCAAAGGGAAGAACATTATCATCGCCGCCAAAGAAGAGATTCTTACCGAGACATTACGCCGTGCCCAAGAGGAGATAGAACGGCGTCGTTCCCATGAGGATTACCCCGAAATATTTTCCGCTCTTCTCAAAGAAGCTCTGGATAAGATAGGAGGGGAAGGTCTGGTGCATGTGGACCCCCGGGATGAACAGCTGGCGCGAAATACCCTGGAAGGCATGGGTCTGTCCCTTACGGTGGTCTCCGATATAGAGTGTTCAGGTGGGGTGGTGGTATCCGACAAGGAGAACAAAGTCCACATCATCAATACTTTCGAGGAGAGGTTGAAGAGGGCGAGGGAGAGGTTGAAGCTGACTTTAAGCGACATCCTCTTCAAAGAGGCGGAGAAAAACTCCATCTTCACAGCGAAAAACTAGGATGAAACCAATTGGTATAAATCGCGCGAAGGAAGTGGCCAGGTATAATGCCTCAAGTTCCCCTTAGAGATTATGCATATGCCAATACCAGGGTGAGGGCGATGAGCGCGCGCCTCCTCGACGCCCAAACTTTCGATAGCCTTCTAGCCGCGCCGGATTTCAATCATTTTCTCAGCGACTTGGACGACACCGAGTATGGTCCATACGTGGAAGAGGCGGTAATCGAGGGCTTGAGACCCACCCTGATTGACCGAGCTTTCAACCGCAACCTGGTGGACAACTTCAAGAAGATCAGGGGATTTTTCGAAGGAAGGCCATATCAATTGACCCAAGCGATTCTGGCTAGATGGGATCTCTACAATCTTAAGACCATCCTCCGAGGGAAGCAAGCTTTTATAGCCAACAGCGAAATCTCCAGAAACATGATTCCCATGGGAGACTTCGATGAAGTGCTGCTGGAGGAGATTATCTCCCAGCCCGATTTGAGGGCGGCTATCGACGCCATCTATATGTTTACTCGCGAGAGATGGATTCCTTATGGAAGAGCTCTCCTGGACAACATGGGACTTTACCTTCACGAACACGATCTAGCCACCCTAGAGCTGCCCATGGATCGCCTTCACTACGAGAAGGTGAGCGAGGTGACCAAGGGGAGCGACAGCTCCAGTGTCAAGGCGAGAAGAGTGATCGAACTGGAGATCGACCTCATCAATCACGTCACCTTGCTGCGCATCAGTGGAATGTCCATGGATAAAGAACGGGTAAAAAGTTATTACCTCCATGGAGGAACACTGAACTTGGATCTCTTTATCCATCTCGCGGCTTCACATGATGAGGAGAGCCTCATATCCGCGCTTCCTTCCGCAGACCCTTACAAGAAGGTTCTCCAGGAAGCGATGGAAAAATTCGATGAGAAGGGCTATTCCGCCTTCCAGGACGATATGGAAAGATACATGATCAGGGAGGCCATCAAATTGAACGATGATCCCCTGGATATAGGGGTGATAATCAATTACATGTGGAGAAAGTATCTGGAGGTCACCAACTTGCGTATAATCATGCGGGGCAAGAGTATAGGTCTGATCGAGTCCCAAATAAGAAAGGAAATGATAGTAATAGAAGAGGAAAGCGCCAAGAAAGGTTAGCTTGACTGCGGTTTTTCTAAGGATATTCGCGTCCCTGGTTGATCTCGGGGAGCGAGTAGAGGGAGGCATATAGAATAGATGTATAAGGTTATAGTGGTTACTGATCCCGAGAACGCCGATGGTTTCCGCTTAGCTGGGGTGACCGTCATCGAGGTGGACACCAAGGAAGCGGCAAGGGAGCAGATACGCTTGCTTTTAGAGGATGAGAGTTCCGGTATTATCGCACTCAATGAGAGCTATTACGCCGCTTTAGACGAGAAGACCATAGAGAAGATCGACAGCGTCTATCGGCCAATCGTGATACCTCTACCCATAAAGGAGACGGTGGAGTTAGTGGGGGAGAGAAGGGCTTATTTGGCCCGCCTGATCCACCGGGCGGTGGGATTCGATATAACCTTGAGGGCAAGGGAAGGCGAGTGAGTTGAACTTCGGTAAAAGCTATAAGATAAATTCAGATAGAGGAGATAGAAGATGATTGAGGGAACTATCGTCAAGGTATCGGGGCCCGTAGTGAGCGTGGACAACATGGCGGGCGCCAAGATGTACGACATCACCAAAGTGGGAGAACTCGGTCTAATTGGCGAGATCGTTCGCCTGGATGGGGAAGTGGCTATCGTTCAGGTCTATGAGGATACCTCAGGCCTGAGGGTGGGCGAAAAGGCGGTGTGCACGGAAGAGCCGTTGCTGCTGGAACTTGGGCCCGGACTTCTCTCCTCCATTTTCGACGGCATTCAGAGACGTCTAACCGATATCTCCGAGGAATGGGGGGATTTCATCGTCCGGGGTGTTACCACTGATTCCCTTCCCCGAGGCAGGAAGTGGGAGTTCGTGCCCATGGTGGAGATAGGCGACCAAGTGGAAGAAGGGGATATAGTGGGTGAGGTCTCCGAGACCCAACACATTTCCCATAAGATCATGGTACCCCCAGGGGTATCTGGAAGGGTCGCGGAGGTTAAAGAAGGCGAGTTCGCTGTGGACGAAACCGTGGTGACGCTGGAGGATGGCTACCAGATCAAGCTCATGCAGACCTGGCCCGCCCGGGTACCCAGGCCAGTCAAGAGAAAAGAGAACCCCAATATACCCTTTATCACCGGGACTCGCATCCTGGATACCTTCTTTCCCATCGCCCAGGGAGGATACAGCATCATCCCTGGGGGATTCGGTACCGGCAAGACGGTGACCGAGCAGACTCTGGCAAAATGGGCGGACGCCGATATCGTCGTTTATGTGGGTTGCGGTGAGCGAGGGAACGAGATGACCGAGGTGCTGACCGAGTTTCCCAACCTGATTGATCCCAAGACCGGGGTTCCCCTGATGCAGCGTACCATCCTGGTGGCGAATACCTCCAACATGCCGGTGGCGGCGAGGGAAGCCTCCATCTACACCGGCATCACCCTGGCGGAATATTATCGTGACATGGGCTACAACGTGGCTATGATGGCCGATTCCACATCCCGCTGGGGGGAGGCGCTACGCGAGGTTTCCGGACGCTTGGAGGAGATGCCTGGCGAGGAGGGCTACCCCGCTTACCTGGCCACCCGCCTGGCCGACTTCTACGAGCGCTGCGGCAGAGCGGTGTGCTTGGGGAAAGACGAGCGCATCGGTTCCATTACCGCCATCGGCGCGGTCTCCCCTCCGGGTGGGGACTTCTCCGAGCCCATGACCCAGAACTCCCTGCGGATAACCGGGGCTTTCTGGGCGCTAGACACACCCTTGGCTAACCGAAGGCATTTCCCCGCCATCAGCTGGCTGAAAAGTTACACCCTGTATTTAGATCAAATCAAGGATTGGTACGCCAAGAACGTGGCCGAGGACTGGAAAGAGCACCGCGATCGGGCTATGAGCCTGTTGCAAAAGGAAGTTGAGTTGCAAGAGATAGTTCAGCTGGTGGGACCGGACGCCTTGCCGGATTTCGCCAAGGCGGTGCTGGAGACCACCCGGATGTTGCGTGAGGACTTCCTCCAGCAATTCGCGTTCAGCGATACCGACGCCTTCTGTTCCTTGCGCAAGCAATACCTGATGCTCAAGGCCATACTCACCTATTATGACTGCTTGGAAGAGGTACTGCTCCATGGGGTTCCCCTACGTCAAGCCACCGAGCATCCCATCAAAAACGAGATAGCTCGCATGAAGGAGATACCTTCCGAGGAGGCGGAGGAGAAGATCGCCGACCTCATCGAGCGGATAAAAAGCGAATTGCGTTCCTTAAGCGAATGGTAAGGATGTACGGGAGAGATAGTTATGGATAAGGATACGGTTTCACTTGCGACAGTCGAATACCAGACCATCGGGGAGGTGGCTGGCCCCCTCCTCTTCGTGAGCAAGGTCAAGGGCGCCTCATATGGGGAGATGGTGGCTATCTACTCCGTGGATGGGAGCGTGAAGTACGGACAGGTCATAGAAATTGCCGGGGATCTTGCGGTGGTGCAGGTCTTTGGGCCCACCGCCGGTCTGGAGGTGAAGAGGACCCGGGTCCGTTTCAGCGGCGAGGTGGCTAAGATGCCTTGCAGCGTCAATCTGCTGGGACGGATACTCAACGGAATGGGCCAACCCCGGGACGGGGGCCCGGAGATCTTCGCTGAAGAAGAGAGAGAGATCAATGGTTCCCCTATCAATCCCTGGTCCAGGGACGAACCCCGCGACTTCATCCAGACCGGGATAAGCGCCATCGACGGCTTGAATACCCTGGTGAGAGGCCAAAAGCTGCCCATCTTCTCGGGGTCCGGCTTACCCGGAAATGAGCTGGCAGCTCAGATAGTGAAGAACGCCAAGATCCTGGGGGGAGAGGAATTCGCCATCGTCTTCGGGGCTATGGGCATCACTCGTAGGGAAGCGTCTTTCTTCCAGGAGAGCTTTGCCCAGTCGGGAGCACTGGAGCGGGTGGTATTTTTCCTGAATCTGGCGGACGATCCCACGGTGGAACGCCTGCTCACCCCACGATGCGCCCTCACTGTGGCGGAATATCTTGCTTTCGAGCATGATATGCAGGTTCTGGTGATCCTCACCGATATGACCAATTACTGCGAGGCCTTGAGGGAAATCTCCACTGCCCGCGAGGAGGTTCCTGGAAGGAGAGGATATCCCGGCTACATGTATACCGACCTAGCCAGCAACTACGAGAGGGCGGGAAGGATCAAGGGCAAGAAGGGATCGGTTACCCAGATTCCCATCCTCACAATGCCCGATGACGATATCACCCATCCCATCCCCGACCTTACCGGTTATATTACTGAGGGACAGATCGTGCTCTCCCGACAGCTGCACCGTAAGGGCATCTTCCCCCCCATTGACGTGCTGCCCTGCCTCTCCCGGCTAATGAACCTGGGCATCGGGGAGGGAAGAACCCGAGGAGACCACCGAGGTCTGGCCGACCAACTCTACGCTTTCTACGCCGAAGGTGTTGATTTGAGAAGGCTGGTGGCTATCGTGGGCGAGGAGGCCCTCACCGACATCGACCGGCTGACGCTTAAATTCGCCGACGCCTTCGAACAGAATTACCTAGACCAGAAGGACGAAAACCGGGAACTGGAGCAGACCCTGGAGTTGGGATGGAAATTGCTGAGCATGATGCCCAAGGAGAGCATCAAGCGTGTCAAGACCGAGTACATCGAGAAATATTATAGCCCTGAGAAAGCGGAGGATATCGTGGTCTCCTCCTCTTAGAGGATCGATGAGAACGAAGAGCGGTTAAGAGTCGAATACAGGCGGAGAAGAGAGATGGAACAGGTACATCCCACCAGGAGCGAGCTACTGAAGAGAAAGGCCAACCGCGCCCTGGCGGAGCAGGGCATGAACCTGCTCAAGCGCAAGCGGGACGCATTGCTCCGGGAGTTCATGCCTATCATCGACGAGACCATGCGCCTCTCCCTTCGCCTGGAGAGAGTGACCGCCGACGCCCAATACGAGCTTTCCATGGCCAAAGCCAAAGAGGGGGGCCCCGTTATCCGCTCGGCGTCCTTCGCCGCCAGCGGCGAAGCTCTGGTGGACATCACTGGAACCCACGTGATGGGGGTTCCTATACCGGTGATCAAGAAGGGGACCAGCTCCATACGGCCCCTCACCAAACGCGGCTATTCTATCACCGGGGTAAGTGGCAGAGTTGACTCCATCGCCGATAAATTCGAGGAGATTATCGACGTGATCATCGAGAGCGCCGATATCGAGACCCGGTTGCGAAGGCTTGGCGAGGAGTTGAGAAAGACCAACCGCAGGGTTAACGCTCTGGAAAACATAGTCATCCCCGATTTAAGCGAGCAGATCAAGTTCATCAATATGAGCTTGGAGGAGCGGGCAAGGGAGGACATCTTTCGTCTCAAGAAAGTGAAGAAGGCGCTGGAGAGGAAAGAGATGGAGCGCCTGCGCCGCCTCTCCAGCGGCCAGTTGTGAGCTTGTGGCGCCTGAGCGAATATCCTGACGGTGTTTACCTGCGAGCGTAACCTCTCAGCTATCTGTTGATAAGGAATGACCTCACCCGGGCATGTTTTACTTCCCCATGATCGATGCGTGGATATGCTTCCGCCCTGGCGGGAAAGATTTACCACATCCCCGTAAATTCACCTCTTCCGTTCTTTCTAGGCGCGGAGTGCCACGAGACAAACTCACCTTCTTTTTGGGCAAAACGAGGAGCATCGGCGGAAAGATTGACGGTAGCTTAATTACTAGATAGGTCGCTTGCGGATTAATTTCACTTATTGTAATTTTTTAAAATCAGATTTGTGTCTTGATCCATCGCTGGGTGCCGCCCCGTTCTTAATTTAGGGAATGCCGAGCGATGTAACGATGATAAGATGTAAAAGCATAATCTCCAGAATGATTTATCTAGGTGGAGTATTTGACCAACGGATCGAATAGCTCCGTTAAGAGCAACAAGAGGTGTCGGAATTCCCTGAAAGTGAACCTGGTTGATGCTTGGCATTTTTTATCCATAATTCTCGGAGATCATGGAAGTTTCTTGTGGATGGAAATTAACAATATAACATTGTGTAAATTTTATACTGAAATGCCTGCTTGGTATGTTCCTGGGTTGACGCATGGTCTCAAAGCTCTCAGCCTATGCCTCCACTCCGCTACTGCTTCATGGTGCGAATGAGAAGGAAATATAAGCGGTATATTATTTGTTTGATTTTAATACCAATATTATAATTGACCAATCAGTTTAAATATGATAGCATTTTTGCCAGCTTTGCTGCGCTATATGCTCTCACAACCAATGGATTTTTGGAAAAAGTTATCGATTTCATATGGAGGGACTAGGGAAGATTAACCAGGAAAGGGGGTGCCACGTAGAGTTCTGGTGAAAGATGCGCTAAATCGCTATTTTTTCATGTTATCTCTTGACCAGAGAAAATTTGATATCAAAATAGTTTTCCTCTGTGGCAAGGAGAAAAATATTCAATACTTGGGGGTGAACAAGCATGAAAAAACGTTGGAATCGCTTAGACCTTTCCGTTTATTTGACGCTTATTTTACTGGTAAGCGTAATGTTTCCACTGTTTAACTCGGCGCCCGCTCTCTCCTCCAATCCCACCGGTTGGTACTGGCAAAACCCCTATCCAACGGGAAATGACCTCATTTCGGTGCGGGCGATAGATTCCGAATCCGCCTGGATGGTGGGCTCCAAGGGGGCCATTCTAAGGACGGATGACGGAGGCTCCACTTGGGAACAACAAACTTCTGGCACTTCGGATTATCTGTGTGGTATGGCGGTAGTTGACTCCAGTATCGCTTGGGCTGTGGGAGGTAATGTATTCAATTCTACTCCAATAATTCTCAAGACTACCGACGGAGGAAATTTGTGGTCACCCCAGAGCGCCGGCGTCAATGCCTTCCCTGTGGATATTGACGCCGTGGATGCAACAACCGCTTGGATAGCGGGAGGAATTTTGTCTTCCAACACCCCTGTTATCCTCAAAACCACCGATGGAGGCGCGACCTGGGTTCCCCAGAACCCAGGGAGCGGTAATTTGTTATATGACGTGGATGCCCTTAACAACAACACCGCCTGGGTGGTGGGGGTAAATGGCGTTATCCTCAAAACCACCGATGGAGGCGCGACCTGGGTTCCTCAGAACTCCGGCACTACCAATGTTCTCGAAAATGTTGTCGCTGTGGACAATAATATTGCGTGGATAGCGGGAGATGGCGGGGTTATCCTCAAAACCACCGACGGAGGCGCGACCTGGGTTCCCCAGAACTCCGGCACCGATAAAAATTTAACTGAGCTGTTCGCTTTGGACGCAAACACCGCCTGGGTGGTGGGGGGAAACGGAGTTATCCTCAAAACCACCGACGGAGGCGCGACCTGGGTTCCCCAGAACTCCGGCACCAGCAATTATCTATACAGCGTTTCTATTATTGAAAGCGGCTGTTCCTGGGCGGTAGGAGTAGATGGAACAATTCTCAAAAGCACCAACGGCTCAGATTGGGCGGATCAGTGCCGTGGAGTTCGTAACACCCTCATGGAAATTGAAGCCATAAACAACAACATTGCCTGGGCGGTGGGTGATGGAGGTGTTATCCTCAAGACTACCGACGGAGGCGCCAGCTGGAACTCCCAGAACTCCGGAACCAGTAATCATCTGAGGGAAATCTCCGCGGTGAGCGAAAACATCGCCTGGACAGTGGGGATGGACGGGATCATTCTTAAAACGGTTGACGGAGGGACCAACTGGATTTCTCAAAGCTCTCCCACCCCCAAATGGTTGTATGCAGTTTCCGCAACTGATTCCTCTACCGCTTGGGCTTTAGGCGCGGGAGTGTTCAAGACGGTAAATGGAGTAGACTGGTATGTGGTTACCGATCAGTTCAGCGGTAACGATATCGCGGCTCTAAACGCTAATATCGCTTGGGTAGCGAGTTTCGGCGTAATTAAAAAGACCACTGACGGAGGCGCCACATGGGTGGACCAGTCCGTACCCGGTCAGTTCCATATCTGGGAGATTTATCCTGTAAACGCCAACATATTATGGGCGGTGGGAGATGGAGGAAGGATCCTCAAGACCACCGATGGAGGAACCAACTGGATTTTACAGGATTCCGGAACCACCAATAGCTTGTATGACGTTGTGGCTGTTGACGCCACGACTGCATGGGCGGTGGGGATGAGCGGGGTGATCCTCAAGACCACCGACGGTGGCAACTCCTGGGTAACTCAGAATTCGGGCGCCTATGATTCCCTCTACGGGATTGACGCGATTGATCCCAATGTCGCTTGGACCTGCGGGATGGTGGGCACTATTTTACATACTGTCGACGGTGGCGCGGGCACTCCAGTTCCCCATTTAACTTCCCTGGCGCCGGAGTCCGGGCCGGTGGGAACCGAGGTGACCCTCTCCGGCTCCCGCTTCGGCGCGAGCCAGGGCTCCTCCCGGGTGTACTTCGGCTCGGTCCAGGCCACCCAGTACAACTCCTGGAGCGACACCCAGATAAGATGCCTGGTGCCGGATGGAATCAACGGAACCGTGCAGGTGACCGTGGTCACCGGCGCGGGAACCTCCAACGGACTGCCCTTTACCGTGACCTATCCCGCCCCCACGGTGACCTCCATCACTCCCAACTCGGGCAATCAAAACAGCGTGGTGAGCATCACTAACCTAGCGGGAACCAACTTCCTCTCCGGGGCCAGCGCGCGTCTGGAGAAGGGAACTAAGGTAATCAACGCCACCGAGGTGGTGGTGGTCTCTCCCACCAAGATCACCTGCAAATTCAATTTGAGCGGGGCAGAGACGGGTGCCTACGACGTGGTGGTGAAGAATCCCGACAATCAGGAAGGCAGGCTCGTCGCTGGGTTCACCGTGAAGACCGCGCCTAACCCCTGCGGGGGTGGCGGTTCAGCTTCCCTGGTGCTCTTCGGGGTGGCAATGGGCCTCATCTCCCTTGCCGGAACCGGATATGGCCGCAGGCGCGCCAGGAATTCTCAAGGATAGGCAAAGTTACATAACGTGAAATAGAAGCTGGTCGGCGGATCCTCCGCCGGCCAGTTCTTTCCCCACTTTTGGCTCTAAGAGAAGTAAAGCCTTTTGACGGGGGGTTTAAATTGAGATATTTAACGCCTCTGGCCATCCTCACTTTGGGCCTTCGCTGGGCATAGACTAGGCGGATAGAAAAATTCGCCGTTTCGAACTGGGGAAGCAATGATGTATACTTTCTTCGAATCCGCTATGGCCGAAGGGTTCGTGGCGTTTTTAGGAAAGATGGATTGGAGGGGAAACCCTCAGGCTTCCATCCATGGTGATTTGCGGCGAAAGGAGGCGTGGAGGGAGCGAAGATGAGACCCATTCTCTTTCATCTGGGGAACATTCCCATCTACTCCTACGGGTTCATGCTCTTTATCGCCTTCCTAACCGGCACCCTCTTGGGGAGGTGGGAGCTGAAGAGAAAAGGGGTGGACGTCTCAAATCTTTTCTTCTTTGTGGCCATCGCCGCCCTGGCCGCCATCGTGGGATCCCGCCTCTTCTATGTTCTGGGGCATCTGGAGGAATTTTCCCAGAACTGGTCAAGGATCTTCGATATAAGCTCGGTGGGCTTGGTCTATTATGGAGGGCTGCTCACGGCTATACCTATAGGGGTATTTGCGGCGAGGTTGTTGAAGCTGCCTTTGGGTCCGCTGGCGGACGCCGCCGGCTTGTTCTTACCCCTCTCCATTGCCATCGCCAGGATAGGTTGCTTTCTCAACGGGTGTTGCGGGGGCAAGCATTCCGGGCTGCCCTGGGCGGTGACCTTTCCTGGCGCCGCGGAAGCCGTCCACCCCACTCAGCTATACGAGATGATTCTGGATCTGATAGCTTTCGCCGTGCTACTTGTCGTAAGGAAGAGGTTGAAGCGGGACTGGGAACTTTTCCTGCTTTCCCTAGCCCTCTACGCCTCCATCCGTTTCGTTGTGGAGTTCTTCCGCTTCCATCCCTCGGAGAAGGGCGCCCTCTTCTTCCAACTACTCAGCGCCGCCATCTTCGCGGTGGCCGTGGGAATCATGTTTTATCGCCGCCGGACTTCGCGGTTAAACCTCTCCGAGCAGGGAGGGTACTCCTCCCTGGAGGATTTGCCTAAAGGATAGAATAATAAATAAGATAGATAAATGGATGAATAAAACGAAATGGGGCGGAATACAATGGCTGTTCGCGGGCAACGCTGGAGAGGGCGAAAGATGCGGAACGGAAGGGAGACATCAATTAGATATTAAATATTAAGTGGAGGTTTAAAACACAGTTCAGATATTTGTTTGTGTAAAAATTTTGCGTAATCACTCAGAACCAATGTCTTGACCTTTGTCAACCTGAGAAAATAAAGCTCGTGACGCGCGAAGCGATGATATAGCGATGAGATAACGCTAGCTGGAAGATAGAGATATAAAATGGCATTGAATACGAATAACGAAGAGAGATACCTGATAAGGGGCGGAAATGAGCTCAAGGGCCGGGTGAGGGTGAGCGGCGCCAAGAACTCCGTCTTGAAACTGATGGCCGCTAGCCTGCTCACCGAGGAGCCCTGCCGCATCTCCAACGTCCCCGATATCGGGGACGTACATATCATGGGCGAGGTCCTGCGCCATCTGGGAGCCAGGGTGCGTTACTCCCAGGGAGTGCTGGAGCTGGACTGCGGGGGTTTGCACACCTTCCAGACCCCCTATTCCTTGGTGCGGAGGATGCGCGCCTCCATCATCGTCATGGGACCACTACTCGCTCGTTTCGGCAGGGCGGAGGTGGCCATGCCCGGGGGGTGCAATATCGGCTCCCGCAAGATCGATCTTCACCTGGGAGGGTTGGAGCAGATGGGGGCGGAGATTAACATTGCCCACGGAAATATAGAGACCCGCGCCTCCAAACTTAAAGGTACGAGGATTTTCCTAAATTTCCCCAGCGTGGGGGCGACGGAGAACTTGATGATGGCGGCGGTGGGCGCGGAGGGCGTCACCTATATCGAGAACGCCGCCCGAGAGCCAGAGATTCAGGACTTAGCCAACTATCTCATCAGCATGGGTGCCTCCATCGAGGGGGCGGGCACCCCCAGCATCGTGGTGGAGGGGGGTCATCCTCTGCATGGAACCGAATATCGGGTTATCGGCGACCGCATTGAGGCGGGCACTTTTGCCATCGCTGCTGCATTATCTAAAGGTGAAGTTGAGGTTTATGATTTTGATCCCCAGCATCTCCTCATGTTTCTGGAGGCGATGCGCTCCATAGGGGTGGGGATTGAGGAAGGGGATCGCTCCATCAAAGTTACCTCCTCCCCGCACTACCGCTCCGCCCAGATCGCCACCCTTCCTTATCCGGGATTTCCCACCGATTTGCAACCCCAAATCATGGTGCTGTTGAGCCAGGCTCAAGGGACCAGCGTGCTTACCGAGAACGTCTTCGAAAGCCGCTTCATGTTCGTGGACGAGCTCAACCGTATGGGCTGCGACATCCGCATCGACGGTCATCATGCCATCATCAAGGGGCAGTCTCGGCTCACCGGCGCGGAGGTATACGCCACCGATTTGCGGGCGGGGGCGGCGCTGGTGCTTGCGGGGCTTGCCGCCGAGGGGGAAACGGTGGTGGGGGATATCTATCACATCGAGCGGGGATATGAGAGACTAGAGGATAAACTCACCTCCTTAGGCGCGGAGATACGCAAGGTCTGAGAAAAATTTGACCTGGAAGGCATTTAAAAAACCCAATTCGAAAGTTAAACACACTTCCTGCCGATATATTATTTAAATTGTTGCAGGTAGCCGTTGATTTAAACCTATAAGTTCCTTTTTGAGCAGTGAGAGAGAATGGCTTGGATGGGAATCTCCCGTTTCGGTGGGTATTCCTGAATTTGAATACCCGCGATAATTTATTTTCATTCTGTAAATTGTAGAAATTAATAACGAGATACGAGGGAAAATATTTAAGAGGTGAGCCTGGAGTTGCGGAAGATCGTCGCTAAAAGGAATGGGTTGTTTGCTCTTTTTGCGCTTGCGCTGCTCGTGGTCGCGCTGGTGATTCCCTTTCCTTCCACCCCAAACCTGCTTGCGGCTAAATCCGGTGACGCTTTTATCGAGGCGGGGAAAGGTATCCCCGGCGCCGCCGTTAACGGCACCGCCGCGAGTTACTTTCCGGGCGAGGTGCTAGTATCCCTTAGGGGAGAGATAGGCAACGCCCTCCGCAGCTTATGCGCAGCAGCCCAAGATATTTTACGGAATGAAATTAATGTGGAGGAGTTACTGGAACGTCAGCGAAGGCTGCCCGCTCCCTGGTTGGTCAAGCTTCCTCTGGGGTCTGGGATAGATCCCCGTCAAGCCGCCTCTTTCCTCTCCCGTCTCCCCATGGTGGAGCGCGCAGAGCCCAACTATCTCTACCTCATTGCGGAGACCACCCCCAATGACCCCAGATATATCCCCGATCAGTGGAACCTACGCAAGGTGCGGGCTAACCAAGCTTGGGATGTGGAGAAAGGTTCGGACTCCCTCACCATCGCGGTGATCGACACCGGTGTGGATTACAACCATCCGGACATCTCTTCTCGCTGTGTGCCTGGCTACGACTACTACAACGGTGACCCCAATCCCATGGACGACCACGGCCACGGCACCATGGTGGCTAGCGTCGCCGCGGCCACCACCAACAACTCATACGTGATGGCGGGGATGTGTTGGTATGGGAAGATCATGCCCTTGAAGGCGTTCAACAGCAGGGGAGAAGGAACTCTTGACGCGATCATTCAGTCCATCTACCACGCGGCGAATAACGGGGCAAATATCATCAATATGTCCTTCGTCTCCTCCGACTACAGCGCGGAGTTACAGACGGCTATCGACTACGCCTATGCTCGAGGCTTGCTCATGTTCGCCGCGGTGGGCAACCAGGGCTCCACCCAGATCAACTACCCCGCCGGATGCGCTCATGTCTGCGGGGTAGGTTCCACCGACTACTACGACAACCATTCCAGTTTCTCAAATCACAACTCCACCGTAGACTTGGTGGCTCCCGGGGAGGGTTACGGTCCCCTGATCAACAACATTCTCGGCCTGCTCCCGGGAAGCAAATATGGGTACGCTTCTGGTACTTCTCTATCCACACCCCATGCGGTGGGGGCCGCACTCTTGGTTTGGAGCCACTATCCCTTGCTCACCGGCGACCAAGTGGAGGACTTGCTGGAGGATTACGCCGTGGACTTGGGGACCGTAGGTCGGGATGATTACTATGGATATGGGAGATTGGACGTCTACGCGACGCTCGCCCGCATCAAGGTGGAGATCGATAGCCCCCAGCCCTACTCCTTCCCCTCTTCAGGCTGGGTTACCGCCACCGCCACCACCGAGAGTGGAGGGGATATCACCTCCATGGAGCTGTGGGTGGACGGCGTATTGGTGGAAAAAGTCGATCTCGGTGGATCGCTCCTTTTTCCTCTCTCCTCCAGCATGACCCACACCTTTACCGGATGGAACTTCTCATCCATGACCGAGGGAGGGCATAATGTGGAAGTCAGGGCGGAAGATTCCGAGGGCATGAGAGGAGAGACGGATACTTGGTATTATCGCAACGACACCCACCCCAGACCTTCCGACACCTGGTACCTCGCGGAGGGGACAACCGCCGCCGGTTTCCAGACCTATGTGGTAATCCAGAACCCAAACGCTTATGGGGTTACCGTGGATATCACCTATATGCTCCCCGGAGGCCCTCAGCCTCGAGCCCCCCTGGCACTTCCCGCCAACTCCCGCACCACCATTTGTGTGAACGCTGAGGTTTTCTCAAGCGACGTCGCCACCTATATCAAGGCTCGAGATGGGGAAAGTGTCATCGCCGAACGGGCCATGTACTGGAACGGGATGAGCGCAGGCCATGCTTCCATCGGGGTGAACGAGGCCTCCACCGTCTGGTACCTGGCGGAGGGCACCACCCAGGCAGGATTTGAGGAATGGGTGGTGGTTCAGAACCCCAGCCTCTCAGATTCCGCCCATGTTGACTTGAGGTTCATGAGGCCCGATGGCTCCACTCTCCCGCCTCACCATCTGGAAGTTAACCCGGGAGGGCGGGGTACCGCTTTCATCAACGCCATCGTGCCAAACTCTGACGTTTCAGTAAAGGTTGAGAGTGATATCCCGGTGATCGCCGAGCGTGCTATGTACTGGAATAACCGGGTAGGTGGACATGAATCCGTGGGGGTAAAAGAGCCCTCCAGAACCTGGTACCTGGCGGAGGGCACCACCCAGGCGGGTTTCGAGGAGTGGATGGTGGTACAAAACCCTGACCCCGTTCAGCCAGCCAGCTTGACTTTCAACTTCCTGGTTTCAGGTGGAAGTCCTATAACCTATTCGCATGTCATGTCCCCCAATTCCCGCTATACTTTATATGTCGCCGGCGTGGTGGGGTCAAGGGACGTCTCCACCTTCGTGGTTAGCGATGTGCCGGTGATCGCCGAGCGGGCTATGTATTGGAATAATCGGGTGGAGGGACACTCCTCCATTGGCAGCTCCACCCCCTCCTACCGCTGGTTCTTGGCGGAGGGCTCCACCGCCCACGGCTTCACCGAATATGTGGTTCTCTCCAACCCCACCGATCATCCGGTCTCCGCCACCCTCTCATTCATGCTACCCGGAGGGTCCACGTTGCCCGATTACTATGTGTATCTTCCCGCTCATGTAAGGAGTACCATTAACCTCAACACTATCGTTTACAACTCGGACGTATCCGTGGAGGTTAACGCCACTGGTAATCCCACTTACCCTATCATAGTGGAACGCGCCATGTACTGGAGTGGAATGAGGGGTGGAACCGATTCCACCGGCGCTCTTCAGATCTTAGAATCAAGTCCATGAGTGTTATTCAGGTCATCCGCTGAGGCCCCTTAAAAGTTTAAAGCCCATCTTTAAAACGCGATTATTTAAGTTTTGCGGAGAAATCAAAAGTGGCAACTTTTTCCCCGGACACCATAAAGGCCTCGCTATACGCGAAGATGGGCTCTTTGTTCCCGATTCCCGGTATCCCGAAGAAATTCGAAGAAATATATAAATGGATATTATATAATGGAGATAGCGGAGATGCGAATTCCCCATCCACACCGATGAACATCATAAACATAGTGGGGATGAGAATATCCCATCCGCGCTCAATAAATCTCAATAAATATAAAATCGATGTCGCGAATGGATAAAATCGATGTCGCGAATGGCCAGATGGCACCTCTGGTGTTACGAAATTGTTACCATATTGTAAAAGTTTTGCAACATTTACCTTTCTTCGCCCAGGTTTGCTCTTGAGAATGTCGAAATATTTATTAGAATTATATTTGTCAGAGGGTATTAATTAGTATAAGTTGAACTTGATGTTAAACGTAGCTAAACATTTATATAAGTAGATACTTGCAGAGATTATCTAATCAGGTTAAAATTTAAATAAAGTCGGCAAAGAATGATGAAGTGTTGGTATTATCGAAGAAGCTTTGGGACCCAACCGGGAAATTGTGGCGTTCATTATCCCATTCCTTCTTCAAAATATAGCATCGGCGGGAAAAATTAGTTGAAAAGTATAAAAAGAAGTTTAGGAAAGGGTATATAGAGTAGTCGAAGGGTAGGGAGAAGAGGAAAGCGAGGCCGATGGGACCATGTTGATAAAATCTCCATTGCAAACGGTAATAAACATCGTGGTGATTGTCTTAGTGGTAGCCGCTTTGGCTCTAGGGGCGGCGGTGGCGTTGCCGTCCAAAAACCCCTTAGGTCCGCTGATGGGCAAGTTCATCAGCTCCAAAGGCACCCTCTCCGAGCTGCTGGAAAATCTTGATCCCAAGGAACTGGGCGAGGCTCTGGCCGCCAATCCCCAGATGACCGGGGAGATTATCGCCGCGCTGGGAGAGGATGGTGCGCGCATCATCGCCGAGGCGGTCAATCAGAACCCGGAATTCATTTCTCAGATGCTTTTTTACCTGGATCCTCAGGTGGTAGCGGATATGGTTAACTCCAGCGGCGACTTCTCCGCAGAGCTGACCAAACACCTGGATCCTCAAGTGGTTGCTCGGGTGCTCAATGAGAACGGCGATTGGCTAACCCAGCTTTTAGGAAAGCTGGACCCAGCGGTGCTGGCCCAAGCGGTGAACGCCAACGGCGATTTTCTCGCCAAGTCCACCGCGGCTATGGACCCGGCGGTGCTGGCCCAGGCAATCAACGGCAATGGACCCTTTCTAACCGCTCTCATCGGTTATTTAGACCCCGCAGTGCTAGCAGGAGCGCTCAACGCCAACTCCTCTATGTCCTCCGCCCTGCTAGGTTACCTGGATACCGCGGTTGTGGCTCAGATTATCAACGCCAACGGACCCTTTCTGGCGAGCTTGTTAGGTCTGCTCGATCCAGCGGTATTGGCGGCGGGCACCAACGCCAACCCCACTTTCTTATCCCGGTTGATGCGCTACCTGGATCCTAAGGCAGTGGCTACCGCTATGAATGGCAATGCCTCCTCTACCAGGAGCCTGCTCAATCTCCTCTCCAATGACCTACTTATAAGAGTTCTTAACGTAACCGTACACGATCTGGGGTGGTTGAATTCCTTACTGGCGGGGCTTGATCCGGTGGCTCTGGCAATGAATACCAATAACCACACCATCTTTCCCAATCGCTTGTTGAAATATCTGGATCCCCAGTGGATAGCCGCCATCGCCAACAACAATCCCACCATCGTATACTACGCCTTAAACGCCATAAAAAACCCGGCGTATCTGCCTACTATAGCAGCCATCGCCAACAATGAGGCTTTGATGAAACGGGTACTGCCCTATATCAACACCGCGGCGATCGCTGGCGCCTTGGGAGAGAACCCCACTTTAATTGCCAACCTTATCCCCCTAGTAGATAACGAGCTTGTGCAGAGAGCGGTTGTCGCCATGAATAATAATGACCGGTTGCTGGATGGAATCATGCGGGGGACCAACCCTTACGCCCTGGCCCTCGCATTGAACACCTCCAATGGCAACCTGATTCGGAATCTCATTCCTCACCTAGCCGCATCCACAGGGGAGGCCATCGGTCAGGCTTTAGTGGATGACCTCAAGCAGCCCCTTGATGAGTCTTTCCTTAAGTCGCTGCTCAAATATCAAGACGGTAGGGTCATCGCCATGGCGCTGAACAACGCGGTGAGGGATCGCCCCGATTTTATCCAGAAAGTTTTAGAGAATCTCGATCCCGCGACCGCGGAAAAACTGGCTCAGGCGATGAACGAAAGCCCTGAGACGGCTAAGACGGTGGCTTCCCTGCTCAACGCCGACGTGGGGCGAGCCATCGCATTGGCGCTGAACAGTTTGATGAGTCAGCCCAACGCCGACCTCATCCTGGGCAATCTTTTGGGAGGCCTCTCCCCACAGGTGGGGCGGGCAATCGCCGAAGGTCTCAACCAAGGAGACCCCGAGTTTCAGAAACAGATGATGGCCAACTTTACCGGTGCGCTGGGGACCGCTATCGCCCAGGGCATCAACGCCAACCCCGCACTCATAAACGCCTTGCTACCCAGGCTCAACGACAAGGCTGCTATCGCTATCGCCCAAGGGTTAAACGATGGTTGCATTAACGTGGATACCCAGCAGACTTTCCTGGAAGCTATGCTCTCCAGTGCCTCTCCACAGTTCGTGCAGGGCGTCTCCAACGTGATAAATACTCCTCCGTACAAAATGGACAATTTCATAAAGACACTGCTTAGCAACTTAGATGCCAACGCTGCCACGGCGGTGGCGAAGGCGGCTAATGTGAACCCCACTTTCATAGAATATATGTTGAGGAACACCGATGGCAGAAAGATGGCGGAGACAATGAACGCCAACCCCACCTTCCTGGAAAACATGATTCCTTTGCTTAACCCCAATAACTTGGCTCACGCGCTGAACACCGCCTTAGCCACTCCGGGCGGTAAAAATTTCATTAACGGTCTCCTGGCCAACTTGGAGGGAGAAGTTGTAACCACCGCCCTCAATGCTAATCCTCAGCTCACTCAGCAGCTGCTTACAGCGGCCCAGACGGGCGGCAATGATTTGGGGGGAATGATCGCGGGGATCCTAAATGACGCCCTGTCGAACCCCTCCAACAATCTGGTAACCACTCTGTTGAGGAACTTAAACGCTGGGCCCATGATCGATATCCTCAACATGGCAATGGATATAGAGACCAGCGGGCTTCCCACTTCCCCTAACAGCAGTCTCAAGGTTCTGTGGCTTTTCATCGAGGCGAGAATCAGCGTTTTGGGCTTGTTAAACGCGTATTTACGGGGATGGGAGAGGTTTACCAGGAACGAGGAATTTGGTGGAGCTTTCTATCCGGTGGCTGAAACTAAATCCTGGCCACCCTTGCCCTAGTGATATAGAAGGCGGTTGATGGAAATGTTGCTGAGAAAACCGGTTCAGGCGGCGGTAAATATTATAGTTATCGTGCTTGTGGTGGCATTGATAGGACTGGGTCTGGCTATGGCTCTGCCCTTAAAGAAACCCCTGGGGACCCTTATGGGCAAAATGGGCAACCAGAAACGCATGCTTTCCGGTCTCGTCTCTGGAATGGACCCGAAGGCGGTGGCACAAGCTATCAATGAAAACCCAGGGTTCCTCGCGGGATTGATCGAGGAACTCTCCGACCCCGAGGACCTGGAGGCCACCGCTCAAGCCATCAACCAGAACCCGGATTTTCTAGGATATCTACTCCAGTACCTGGACCCCCAAGTGATCGCCGGGGTAATTAACGGCCATGGTGAATTCCTTTCCCGGCTGGTAGGCAAACTGGACCCCGCCGCGCTGGCAAAGGCGGTCAACTCCAACCCGGATTTCAATGTGAAGATGATGAAATATCTGGATCCCCAGGTGATTGCCGGGGTTATCAATCGCAATGGCGCTTGGCTCACTGGACTGCTACCATATCTGGACACCGCCGTGCTGGCGGCGGCCATGAACGCTAATCCCGATTTCACCGTGCGCTTGGTGAGCTTCCTGGACCCCTATGTGATCGCCTCCGCCATCAACGCTAACGGGGGATTTCTCACCAGCCTTCTGGCTCTTTTGGACCCGGCGGCGATGACCCAGGGAATCAATCAGAACCCCCGGTTTCTCTCCGGGCTTATCGGCAGCCTTGATGCCTCAGTGCTAGCCGGGGCCCTCAACGCCAACCCCCAGTTCATGGTGGGGATGATGGCCAGGATGGACGCCCGCAACTTAGTGTCGGCGCTCAACCAAAACCAGGACTTCATCTTCCAGGTGACCAATTATATGGACCCGGTTACCGCGGGAGCCATCGCCAGTGACCAAGCTTTTCTAACCCGCATGCTTTCTTTGATCAATCCGGCGCCCATCGCCGCCGCTATAAACGCCAACCCCAATTTCCTGAAGACCATGATGGCTCACACCAGCGCTGACGCCATCGCCCGCATCTTGAGCGACAATGGTTACGCCCTCTCCCGGGTAGCGGAGTATATAAATCTGGACTACCTGAAATACCTAGCTTTGGATGAGGTCTTCATGAGAAGCGTCATCTCGGTGCTGGACCCTGGGGTTATGGCGCGGGTAACCAACGCCAACCCCGATTTTATGATCAGGCTGAACAGCCAGATGCCCGCCAACGTGGCTCGTGAGCTGGCTTTAGCCCTGAACGATTGCCCCGGGATCATCGACACCGCGCTTCAGCATCTGGACCCTGCTAAGCTGGCTGCGGCTATGAACAATCACCCCGAGCTTAACCGAACCGTCGCCATGCTTTTAAGCGGGCTCCCGGGGAGCTCGGCGGTACCCGACGCGGTGGCGGACGCTTTGAACAACCCTGCGACCCAGCCTTTCATCGACGCGCTTATCGGAAAGATCGCCGCCGACCCCCAAAGCGCCGAGCTTCTGGCCCAGGCGATGAACGAGAACCCCGACTTTATGGTTAACCTACTCCGCTATATGGACACCAACCTGGCGGAGCGCATCGGCCAGGCTCTGAACGCCAACCCCAATTTCCTAATTACCTTGGTCTCCAAATTAAACAAGGAACTGGGGAAGGCTATGGCGGAGGGTACCAATCTGAACACCCAAATGATGCCGGCGTTGCTGCGGGCGCTCAGCCCCCATGTGGCGGAGAAGGTGGCTAAAGCTTTAGACACCAACCCAGCTCTACTCACCAACCTGATCTCCAACCTGAACGCGGACGCCGGGAGAGCCATGGCGGAGGGTTCCAACAACGCCAACCCCGATTTTATGGCTAATATCATGCGATATCTCTCGCCCGAGACCGGCCAAGCGCTGGCTAACGGGTTGAACAACGCCCAGCAGGATTTCCTCACCAACCTGCTCACCCACCTGGACGCCAACGCTGGCAAGGCTATGGGCAAAGGCATTAACGGGATGGCCGCGAGCGGTGCTCTTACCGCCATGTTGGATGGATCAGAAGCACACACGGTGGAGGCAATCGCCCAGGCTTTAGAGGCGAACCCTAACTTCTTGAACAGCCTGCTGGCGGGGATGACTGACGGAGTGGCGGGACTCGCCGCGGGCATCAATGCGGGAATCAACGCGGCTCCCATGTACATGCTCCAGAACAACTTGCACTACACCGATGCCTCCATTATGGCGGCGATCATGAACAGCCCCGCGGGAAAGGAACTGGTCAACCGCTTGATCGGAAAAGATGTAAACCCGGGGGACGAGCACTTGAGTGGGGCGTTGGTGGCGCAGGCTCTGAATTCCGGGGCTGGGCTGCAGACCTTCCTGCCCAAGCTCATGGCTAACCTTAATACCATACAGATGGCTCAGGTGCTCAACCAGTACGGACAGGCTATGAACCTGGCGTTAACCAAGGGTCTCGACGCTGCTAGAATCGCCGCCGCGGTGAACAACAGCATCGATCCCTCCATACCTGGCAATGCGGGAAGCCTGCTTCGTAATATGGGTGTGGGGATATTTATGCAAGCCAGGATCGATATGGGGTTGTTCTTCCTAGATATGGATGTTTATGGAATGGGCGTTGTCAAGCAGTTAGGAACGGGAGCGCTCCCAGGGGACCCCAATGCGCCTTGGTGATAGAGAGGATGGGATGGAAAGATGTCGTTCTTACTGAATAGAAAAGTTCAGACGGCGGTAAATATAGTGGTCATACTTCTGGTGTTGGGCTTTCTGGTGGCGGGGGCGGTGATCGCCCTGCCCTCCCGCAGCCCTTTGGGCTCCATGATCGGGAAGATGGCCAGCAACTCCGACCTTCTCTCCGCCATGATGGCGAGCACCAGCCCTAAGGCGGTGGCGCAGGCCATCAACGAAAACCCAGGATTTCTTCGTGATTTGCTTCAAGCCATGGCGGAACAGGGGACGGTGCAGGTGCTGGCGGAGGCTATAAACCAAAACCCCACCATGCTGCTGGAGACCTCCAGGTACCTGGACGCGGCGGCTATCGCCGGGCCCATCAACGAGCACGCCGACCTGCTTATCGAATTGGTGAAAGCTCTGGACACCCAAGTGGTGGTTGATGCTGTAAACCAGAACGGCAGGTTCCTGGCTGAACTTTTGAGACACCTTGACGCCCAGGCTCTCTCCAAGGGTATCAATGAAAACGCCCTCTTCCTTACCAATTTAATCTCCTACCTGGACCCCCAAGTGGTGGCGGAGGTGGTGAACCACAATGGTCCCTTCCTCTCCGACTTGATGGGCAGGCTGGACCCCGCTTCCTCGGCGCTCGTGATCAACCTGAATGCCCCCTTCTTCTCCGCGCTGGTGGGATACCTGGACCCCGCGGTGATCGCCGGGGTTATCAACAACAACGAGCCCTTCCTTACAGCGTCCATGAGCTATATAGACCCCGCGGTGATCGCCCAGGCTATTAACGCCAATGGGCCCTTCCTCTCCCGGATGATGGGTTATCTCAACCCCGCGGTGCTGGCTAACGCCCTAAACCGTAATGCGGACATGGTGGTGACTATGACCACCTTAATAGACCAAGGACTGATTATCAGGATCATCAACCAAAGCAGCCTTATCGGAGCCTCCATGGATTACATGAACCCTCAGGCGGTAGCCGGGGCCCTCAACGCCTCCACCGCCTTCATCAACCAGTTGGTAAGTCTTCTGGATGAGAATCTAATAAAGGAGCTCATAGATTCCAGCATGGCGCGAGCTCAGGAGATCTCCGAGAAGCTAGACCCCCAATTCATGGGAGGGCTCATGAGCAACCAGGCTATGCTCTCCCGCATCATGGCGGCACTGAACAACCCGACGGATTTGGCTAAGCTAGCCGTCATCCTCAACTCCCCCGAGGCAAAGAGCTTCGTGGAGCAGGTCATCGCCAACTTAGATGAGAACGCCGGGTACGGCATGGGAGCGGGATTGAACCCCGACTTTTTACGGACGCTTTTGGACCACCTGGATGGGGAGAAGTTGGCTCAGGCTCTCAACGCTCATCCCAATTTCCTGGCGCAGCTACTGGTTAACCTCAACGGAGCCACCGGAAGAGCTATGGCTGAAGGGACAAATCTCAACGCCAACAACTTCCTCGGGCGCCTAATCGCACGTCTAGAACCGGCGGTGGTGGCTTATCTGGTCAACCACAACGCCGATTTTATCGCCGCGGTGGTGAAGAACACTACTACAAACACCGCTGCACAGGTGGCAGAGGGCATCAATGCCAACGTGGCGGCTCATCCTGGAGGAGGCGACCTCCTCTCGGTGGTAATAGCCAACATCACTCCTGAGGTGGCCACCACTTTGGCTCAAGCTTTAAACGAGAATGTGGCGCCGGGAGGAATTTATAACAATCAGAACCTGTTGCTTGGACTGCTTCCCAACATGAATGGCGCCTCCGGGGCGAGGATAGGCTTGGGCTTGAGCGACAACCCCGATTTCTTAAAGACCCTTATTCAGAACATCTCTGCGGACACCGCCACCGCCCTAGCGGACGCCATCAATCTGGACTGCGCCGAGTACGATCCGGCAAATCCCGCCACCAAGGAAAATGTGCTCCTGATCGGGTTACTGAGCACCTTGAAGCCCAGCGTGGCTATCGCTTCCGCACAAGGTATGAACGACAACGTTGCCCTAGTGGCGGCGGTGATAAACAACCTTTCCACGGATACAGCGGTTAAAGTGGCTCTGGTATTAAATGCACTGCCGGTGGGCCCTGCGGGCAATCCCTTCATAAACGGGTTGATGGGCGCGCTGGACGCCAATACCGCAGCGGTAATCGCTCAGGGCATGAACAACAAACCGGAGCTGGCTGACGCCATGATCAAAGAGCTAAACGACGGCCCCGGCTTGGCTATGATAGCTAACGCGATCAATAATAATTCCGCCTTCCTGGCGGGATTGATCTCCAATTTAAACGGTGGGGTGATTGCCGGCGCCCTCAATGGGGAATACGCCATGCGCTCCCCTCAGATTCCTTCCCTACTGGAAAGAATTATGCCCCAGATGAATGGGGCTGATCTAGCTAAGACCCTAAACGACTACGGGCACGATTTCCTCCTGGGGCTCATCTCTAATCTGGATGGAGCTGTGGTGGCTCAAGGCATGAATAACCTCACTGATGCGGGAAAGACCAAGGTGGCGCAGCTCATCGCCTACATGGATCCCTACCTCATCGCGGACTTGGTGAACCAAACCGCCACTGGTGCCTATATCACTGGGCAACTCTGGGTAAAGGCATACGCCTATCGCTCCAATCTTGGGCTTCCCGCTCCCCTGGTCTTCAAGATCAGGAAAGATAATTTGGGGGTAGCCGCAAGGGTGCAGTATGACCCGCCACCAAGACCCCCTTGGCCTTTCTGGTGGTAAGAATAAAAAATAGGTTAACTAATAAAATCAATAAAATTTTGTGAATGTCTACCATATTTGATGTTTCTTCAAAGCTCCGCCTAAATTTTGTGAGTTGCTTAAGAAGAGGCTAAGAATCTATTTTCTTCAGAAGAAAGTGAGTTACCGAAAAGAGGCTGAAAATCTATTTTCTTCAGAAGAAATAAATATTATTATCAATAAAATATTAAATCGTTCTCAATATCGTTCTCAATATTGACATCATATTTTTACTTGATGTTAGTGGTTTAACACTCTTCTTTAGGGGTAAAAATTGGGGTTGGTCTTCGTGGGGCATAATTGATCCCCATGACTCATTTTTGGTGCAAGACCTTTAGGGTTGGCTTAACAAGCTATCCGTAAGGCGTACAATGACCCGAGATAATGATTCGAAATATTGACAAAAGTGGGACAAACCTTTAATATCCACTTATATTTATTTAGCAAAGCTAAATTATTTCTTCAGTCATTTTAAAAGCTGGAACGGTGAGGAGATGACGAACGGATACGCTGTCGAGGTAGACGGGTTAATGAAGAAGTTCGGTGACCTGGTGGCAGTGGACCAGGTCTCCTTCCAGGTAAAGAAAGGTGAAATATTCGGATTTCTCGGCCCCAACGGCGCGGGAAAGACCACCACTATCAACATGCTCTGCACCCTGCTCAAGCCAACCGCGGGATCGGCGAGGGTCAATGGTTACGACGTGCTCACCCAGAAGAACGAGGTGCGGGAGTCCATCGGCATGGTTTTCCAGGATCCCAGCCTGGACGACCGGCTTACCGCCAGGGAGAACCTGGAATTCCATGCAGTCATCTACCGAGTGCACTCCTCGGAAAAAGAAAAACGCATGCGGGAGGTCCTTGAGATGGTAGACTTGATGGACCGCGCCGATGACCTGGTGATGACCTATTCCGGGGGCATGAAGAGGAGATTGGAGATCGCCCGGGGCTTGCTCCACTATCCACATGTGCTCTTCCTCGATGAGCCTACCATCGGGCTGGACCCTCAGACCAGGAAGTATATCTGGGACTACATTCAGGGGTTGAAGGAGAGGGAGGATATCACCATCTTTCTTACCACCCACTACATGGAGGAAGCAGAGCATTGTGATCGCATCGCCATCATCGACTACGGGAAGATCATCGCCTTGGACACCTCGGAGGGACTTAAAAACATGGTGGGGGGGGATGTGATCAGGCTCAAGACCGATGACGACGCTAGAGCCGAGGAGGAGCTCAAGGAACGATACCAAGTAAACATACTGGAGGACCGCGATTGCCTCTGCTTCGAGGTGGACAAGGGAGACGAGTTCATACCTCGGCTTATCCGGGAACTTAAGGTGCACATCCAGTCCATCAGCCTGCACCGTCCCACTCTAGACGATGTCTTTCTGAAACTTACCGGAAGGGAAATTCGGGAAGAGGAGGCGGACGAGTTGGCAGGTATGCGGGCCTTCGCGCGCATGCGCCCTCCTTTCGGGCGTTAACGGTACATTCTCGCTTATAAAGAATTGTAAGATGGAAGATATGAAGGAATAAAAGAATAAAAGGGCAGGAATAAAAGGAGATTGACGGGAAGAGAAGTTATGAGCGCGCAGAAAGAGGAAGCCATTGACATGGTAAGTACCGGTGCTCCGGTAAGGACAAAATACAGGACCAACCTCCACAGAGGCTTGACCGGCATATACGTTATCTGGTCCCGGGAGGTGAAGCGTTTCTGGAGAGATACCCCACGCCGTATAGGAGCCTTTGTCCAGCCCATCATCTACTTGGCTCTGCTGGGGGTGGGGATGCAGAGCGCCTTCAAGGTCTTCGGCGCTGGATCCACCAAGTACGTTGTCTTTATGTTTCCTGGAATTCTGGGCATGACCGTGCTCTTCACCGCGGTATTTTCCGCCATCTCCATAGTTTGGGATCGTGAGTTCGGTTTTCTAAAAGAGGTGCTGGTCTCCCCAGTTCCCCGCTCCAGCGTAGCTCTGGGAAAGATCGTGGGAGGAGCCACTACCGCTCTTATCCAGGCATTAATCTTCATGGTTCTCGCCTTCTTCCCTTGGTTCCTGGGGTTCAGCCTCTCCACCTTTTATAAGGTTCTGGCCCTCGTCCCCGTGCTGGTGGTCCTCGCTCTGGGATTGACCTCCTTGGGTGTGGCCATCGCAGCCCGCATGCGTTCTTTCGAGGGGTTTCCCATAGTTATGAACTTCATCCTTATGCCCCTCTTCTTCCTCTCCGGCGCTTTCTTCCCCCTGCAGGGCTTGCCCGGCTGGATGACTTTCCTCACTAGGATCGACCCGCTCACCTATGGGGTAGACGCCTTGAGGGGGATTGCCCTGAGGGGAATTGACATAACTGCCGGCATGACCTCCCAGCTTTCCAACCTGGCTCCCATCCTACAGGACCCCGACATTATCAACATCGTAAGAACCAGATACAGCCATATCGATTTCTCCGGGCTCTCCTCCATGACCCAGCAGACCGCTCTTCAGATCCAGAGATTCCCGATCTGGCTGGATGTTCTGGTGATGCTCGGCTTTGGGATCATAATGGTGCTCATAGCCGTGTGGCAATTCAGCAGACAGGAATAAAGCTATAAAGCGCATTTTAATCTATCCATAATCTATCCAAGGCGGCGGTATTTTATCACATCTCCCCAACCACGTCTTTGGAAACGAATTCTCGCCCTTGTTAGTGGGATTTCTCGTGAACCTCGCTCTTTTACCCGCCTCTTTTAGAAAAATATAATCGCGGTCATCGCGGTGGGTTCACCCACATCGCTTTCGCCGGAATAGTTGTCGATATGATAAAAGTTCCGATATAAACCTGCTTTGCCCTTGCCCATTGATCGGTCGCTTTCGGGCAAGAGGCGAGTAGCCACAAAAAACACCGCGGACATAACCATCAGAGGGCTTTTGCCCTTTTTACCAGCAAGAACGTTTATCTGTCGCTCCGGGGGTATAAAATATAACCGGATAGGCTTGAAGGTGTAGTGGCGAAATAAACTATAAGCCAGAGAAATTGTTCGCATATTGTTCGTGAAGGTGAGTGGAATATCCATGGCCCTGAAAAAAGGTGAAAGGGTTATCCGGTTGATGATCGTTGACGATCACGACCTCGTTCGCGTGGGATTACGGGGCTTCTTCCAGGACCAGGAGGATATAGTCTTGGTGGGAGAAGCGGAAAACGGTCGGGATGCACTTGAGAAAGCACGGGAGCTCCAACCAGACGTGATTTTGGTGGATGTGAAGTTACCTGATATGAGCGGAATCGAGGTAGTGAAAGAAATCAAGGAGAGCGAAAAGGGAGCCGTGATAGAGGCACTCATGCTCACCGTCTACGACGATCTAGATCTCGCTCTCCAGGCCATCAAAATGGGTGCGATAGGCTACATCCTCAAGGATTGCGATAAGGAAGAGCTCTTGAACGCGGTGAGAAGAGCCAGTCGAGGGGAGCCCCAGCTATCCCCGGACATATCATTAAAGATACTGGGGCTGCTTCGGTCCGGACGTGAGGAGCGTTTACTGGAGCAGGTGAGAGATAGATTGGTGAAAGATGGGCTACGTGAGCAAGAGCCTCCCAGTCTCACCGAGCGAGAAAAGGAAGTGTTGCAACTCTTAGCCCAGGGGCAAAGCAATAAAGCAATAGCCGAGAAATTGTTTATCAGCGTTTCCACGGTTAAGGTGCACACCAGGAATATCTACCGCAAGTTGGGAACCAAAGACCGCTCCAGCGCTGTATTGCTGGCGTTGAGAAAGGGATGGGTCTGAAAAAGAACCTGGAAAAGCATTGCAAGTGATCAAATATATGTTTGCTCTATCTTTTCGCATATCCCGCTCATATCATACCAACACATAATCGCTCTATCTTTTCGCATATCCCGCTCA